>NZ_VPCP01000064.1:0-18851 GCF_013418145.1 Acinetobacter sp. YH12201
GAAAATGTATATCGTTGGCAGAAGAAATTATTTAGACCAATGATCAAAAACTTCATTGATGACTTTATTCTCGATAAAAATCATCTGCTACCACAGAGAATCTATAAATAATAGTGCGTAAGTCCTACATTTAATCATTAAAACCATAAATTCACCCGCAGATTATCACAAAGTGAGCAAATTCAGCTGTAGATTTTATTCATCTATATACAGAAAATCAGGTTTATAGTGCATATAGGCTTGCTCGGAAGGTACAGGTAAATGCCCTTGCATTACCGTTCCCAAACGTAAACGAATAATACCCGGCACATCGACCCGATATGAATAAATCGGACTACCGCATTCCTGACAAAAAACCCGGGCTTTATTCGGAGTATGGAAATATTCTTTTAAAAATTTAATACCGTGGGTAATCTCAAATTCTGATTTCTGTAATGGACTATTCCAGCCAAAGATGGAACCTTGAGCCATTTGACAATCCTTGCAGTAACAGATGATGGTTTTTTCAATTTCACCCTCATAACGATACTTTACTCTTCCACACAAGCATTGACCTTCTAGCATGCGTCACTCCTTATTTTTATTATCATTGCAGCATAATCATATCCGGCTAAATTCTGAGCTGTCGCTCTTTTTGCATTTCCTGAATCCGTGCTTTTAATTTTGCCGCCAGCATTTCATTATCTTTAATCAGGCGCTGGGCATGCAATAAGGATTTAATCGCATTTTCTTCCAATCCTGACCAGTATTCCACTTCTGCCCGGTAACGCAGCACATTCACCGTTCTAAACGGTGACTGCCGGTCTATATTGGCCGCTTGCTGCATCAGGCGCCAGGCCTGAATATCACGCGGATTTTTATTGATAAAGCGCTGAATCAGGCTGAATGCCAGTACAGGCTCTTTTTGACGGATATAGACTTCTGCCAGCTTAAAAGCCAAAGCCCGGTTTTCCGGCATGATCCGTGCTGCCGATTGAACGGCCTGATAGGCTTGCTCGGTTTTATTTTGTCCCAAATAAATATCGGTCTGAATTAAAACCAATAAGTTATTTAGACGCTGCTGTGCTTTCGCCTGATTCAAAACCTGCTGTGCCAGAACATAATCGCCCTGTTTTAAATAAAATGCGGATAAAACCAGCTGGCCGGCAAAATTATTTCGATTTGCCAAAACCTGGAGTTGCTGTTCCGTCGCCTGATTTGAAATGACCCGGCTATACCATTTCAGGATTTCAAAATCTTCATCATGTAAATTTGATTTTATACGGGGAAATTGATTAGCCCTTAAACGTGCCTCACTCATCCGCTCGGTGCTGAGTGGATGGGTGAGCCAGAAATCAGGCAGAAAACTGACTTTACTGGTTGCCCGGTCCATCACTTCAAAAAAATCCGCCATACTTTGCGGATTATAGCCTGCGCTATACATATACTGCATGCCAATCCGGTCCGCTTCACGCTCCTGATTACGGCTATAGTTCAGCTGTTTATCCATCATCGCTGCCTGAGAACCCAACATCACTGCAGTTCCGGCATCACCATCCGCTTGAGAAGCAATCAGCGCACCGACCAGCAATCCCGCCAAGGTTAACAGGCCCTGCCCCTTAAAAGCTTCCTGTGAACGACTGTAATGACGTTGTGACACATGCGCCACTTCATGCGCCATCACTCCAGCGACTTCATCCATATTTCGGGCAGATATCACCATTCCCGTGTTGATGGCAAATAACCCACCCGGAACAGCAAAAGCATTGATTTGCGGATCATTGATAATCACCAGACCTATGGGCTGACCCAGCTGGGTCTGGCTTAAAATATGTGAGAATACACTCCCCAACTGATCTTCCAGCCACGGATTTTGCAAGACAGGCATTTGGTGCTGGACTTCACGAAAGACCTTTTCACCTATCATTTTTTCTTTTTGCTGGTCAATCAGACCAACACCACTACCAATTTCAGGAACATTAAATTGTGAGGTTAAATTGAGATTTGCACTGTGCGTTAATGTGATTGCTGAAATCAAAGTCAGGTTACACGCCCATAAAAACCGTTTCAATGTGATGTTCTCAAACTGCTTTTTTCAATTCACCTGACTATAACATTGAAAATTGGAGCAATTTGCAATGAAGTGTTATCAAAGTTTAAGTAAAGGCAGGATTCACCAGATAAGGCGGTGTACGGCCTTCCAGCACATCCACCAGGTTACGATAGGCCAGCTCAGCCATTTTTTTACGCGTTTCAGCAGTCGCAGAACCGACATGCGGCATAGTCACCACATTTTCCAGAGCAAAAAGTTCTGATTCCTGCAAAGGCTCTTTCACGTAGACATCCAGTCCAGCCGCGAAAATTTTTCCGGCTTTAAGTGTATTAATGAGTGCCTGCTCATCCACTACAGAACCACGGGCAATATTGACAAAAACTGCATGTGACTGCATTTGATCGAACTCGTGCTGCCCAATCAAGGCCTGAGATTCCGCATTGAGATCAACAGCAACAACTATAAAATCAGACTGCTGCAATAATTCATCCAAGGCACAATAACAGGCGTTTAACGGCTGTGCCAGTTCAAGTTTTTCACGGCGGTTATGATAAACAATGTTCATGTTGAAACCATAAAAGCCACGGCGTGCAATCGCAGCACCGATATTGCCCAAACCGATGATCCCGAGAGTTTTACCAAAAACATCCTGCCCGAATTGCGCCGTCCCCACAGTGCGTTGCCATTTTCCCTGCTTGGTCCATTGATCCAGAGCCGGAACTTTACGTGCTGCGCTCATCAGCAGACTAAACGCCAAATCGGCAGTGCTTTCGGTTAATACATGCGGGGTATTGGATAACCAGATTTTTTGCTGGTTTAAGTAGGACAGATCGTAATTGTCATAACCGACACTGACACTGGAAATAATTTTAAGCTGCTGTGCCGTCGCCAGATTTTTTTCATTCAGTAACCGCCCTGCACCAATCATTGCATCGGCATCTTTAACTTGCTCAAAAATCTGTTGGTTGACATCACCCTGTTTCGGGTTAATGATGACCACCTGATATTGCTGTTGCAAGCGCTGAAGGATATCCTGATCTAACTGGCTAAAAACCACGACTTTCTTGTTCATGTTCCATCCGTGTTTTGAGGCGATTTTTGCATAAACTGCCACAAGCGTTTTTTTAACAGGGGCTGAGTCAGCATTTCCTGCAAACCCGCCAGATTGATGCTTTTTGAATGTTTTAAATAAGCACTCTGCCCCAGAAAAATAATATTTTTATCTGCACTGATTGCATCTAAAAAGCCTTGTACATAACTTTCCGCACCGTGACCATCCTGAAAATTCATTAAAGGAAATGGCCACTGCAATTCATTATATTCACCCGATACTGCATGTTGAATATTATGCCAAAGTTGCTGCTGCTCAGCGGTGATTTCTGTTGTGTCCACTACAATTACACAGTGTGACAAAGCCAATGCTTGCAGTTGAAAAGGGGAAATTTGCTGTGCCGGACGTGTTGCTATCTCTTCAGCGACAATTTCAATTTTTTTTTCTACTGCTGCAATTGGAGAGATTAAAGACTCGGTGCGTTCAGGCTCTTGCCTTTGGTCTGCTTTAAGGGCTAGTGGTAGTACGGCTGGTGCTTTTGCCAGCACAATTTCAGTCTGATATTCAGCTGCTGCCTGATCTCGCCACAGCGATGAAGATGGCATTTTTTGACATACAACATCCCGAGGAACCCAGATATCAATTCCTAAAGTTGCCAATATGTCACGCTGATGCCCTATCATCTTTTTTCATCACCAATTGAATAGTGGATATTCTAACGAGATTAGCGATTTTTTGCTGGGCTTTTATTGAATCATCCGGCATTTTGTCGTATGGGGATTAGACGATCATCAAACTGTTTTTCTTCTGCATCAACTCGACAATTTCATCGGTTTCAAAACCAAAACGCCAATACAACAGCTCCAGAACATCCAGTTCATCTTGGGTAATAATACGATCATTCCACAAACATAATTCTGCAATGCCTAAAATACTCAGACGGTCACGCAGTAGTAAACCCGCAATATCATTCAAAATTTCTGCTAAATCAATCGGCTCGTCCGAAATTTCAGCATAAATTTCCAGCTCTTTGACAGTTAATACCCGTTTCAGGATTTTTTCACGCACATCAAGCTGATTGTGGCTATTAATTTGCTGCACATGCAATAAGGCATCAATCAAACGTACAATATGCGGTTTCACCTCATCCAAAGACGTTGGAGTATGAATCGGTAAAAGATTCAATTCATGTTTCACATATTCAAGCAATAAAGCATCCAATAAACCAATTTCACCATCTTCCTGAATAATTCGCGCCAGTTTCATCAAAAACTGACGTGCAATGGTCGCTGGCATAGAGCCAATATTTTTACATGCCTCGCGAAAGATCGAGATATGAACCCGTCCATCTAAATGCAGTAATGAATCCACAATGGCACGGCTGACTTCGGCTTCAGCCGGAATAAATTCACGGTACTGCCGAATCATTAAAATGGCCACCATCACTTCCCGTGAACCCGTAGCAGTCTGCAATGCACGCTGGATTAATTCAGGACGCTGCATATTGTTTCGAATTTCTGGATTTAAGGGTTTAATGGCATCCTTCAGGGCAAAACTGATCGGTGATAGACGCAGCAATGGCAAGGGTTGCGGGGAGCTCCAGGGTATATAAACTTCACTGTTCAGCTCCTCAAGCGAACGGAACAGGCTAAATAAGGGCTGATTGCGTAATTTCTTCAAATTTTCAAGCTGTAAATCCTGCACCAAGCCAGGGTTCAACTCATAAATACGTTGATCAATACGTGGATGAATATTCATCCAGTTCTGTGGACCTAAAGAGTTGGCAAAACACATATGCGAAATGGATTCTGCATATTCACTATGAATTTGTGATCCTGAATGATGTACATGAATTCTCAATAAGGTTTGTACATTGGCATCATTTTGGATCAGACGTCTGGTTTTTTGATCATTCTTAAAAGTGCGGCTACCGAGTGAAATATATTTAATAAAACGGGTAATCAAAACCCCTAAACTTCCAACCAACCAAATCAGCCCACCCATAGCCACAAAAAAAGTCGCAAGTTTATGCCTATATGCCCGACCATGCTTGGTAAAGCCCAATTTGGCAATTTTACTGCCCCACTGGCTCAAAGTCGTCAGGCTGCTGTAAAGAATTTTTAGACGCGTATTTTCAGCTGTTTCACCCGATAAAATTTTATTGAACTCATGACTTAACAAACCATACAATTCTAATTCATCCAGATTCTGCAAAGCACCCCAGGTTAAAATGATCACAATATCACGTGGATAAAATCCGGCCGTCAATGCATTTACCCCGACTTCATCAGGCAACACATATACCGTAGGTGTATCAATTAAAAAGGTTTCAGCCAGCTGTTCGGTAATTTTTAGGGCTATACTTTCTTCAGGAATACTTTCGATTAAGTTTAAACGACGAGCTCCCATCTGTTTCGCCAGTGAATGCCCACCAGAACGAAAAACATAGAACTCATACCCTATAGAAACAGCCATCACACTCAGTAATAAAGCAATCAAATAAGGACTTAACACATGCCAGAATATGGATTGAGTTTGATCAAAATAAAAAACATTCAACCCCAAAATGGTATTTAAAATAAATAATGTCAGCAACACCGCGAGTACACAGATACTTGCAGACCAAATCATATTTTTGTTTTGAATAAAAGAATAACCCGCACTCTTCAATGTAAAGTTCCTTTATTACATTGTATTTATCTACTCATCATAAATTAAAAAAGCGGGAAATTCCCGCTTTTCATCGCATGCAAGAAGAATTTATTCTTCTTTCACGCCAGTCAAGTCCACTGACGCCGCATCAATATTGACATCAATATAACCGTCTTGAGCTTTTTTAGCAGAGTCATTACGCTTACTTTCCAGTTCCTCCAGATAAGCTTCATCGATACCGCCCGCTACATACACACCATCAAACACCGAACAGTCAAATTCCTGTAATGCTGGTACCTTGTTGGTACGAACTGCGCCTTTTAGATCTTCCAGGTCCTGGAAAATCAAACGGTCTGCACCAATAATTTCACGGATTTCTTCAACACTGCGGTTTGAGGCAATCAGTTCCGCTTTTGCTGGCATATCAATACCGTACACGTTTGGATATTTTACCATCGGTGCAGCCGAAGCAAAGAATACTTTTTTCGCCCCGGAATCACGTGCCATTTGAATAATTTCGTTACAGGTGGTACCACGTACAATCGAGTCATCCACCAGTAAAACGTTTTTGCCTCTAAACTCCAGTTCAACCGGGTTGAGCTTTTGACGTACCGATTTCTCGCGTTGCTGCTGACCCGGCATAATGAAGGTACGTCCGATATAACGGTTTTTCACAAAACCTTCACGGAATTTAACACCCAAACTATTTGCCAGTTCCAAAGCAGAAGTACGAGAAGTATCCGGAATTGGAATCACCACGTCGATGTCGTGCTCATCACCCCATTCACGGATAATTTTGCTGGCAAGCTTTTCGCCCATTTTTAAACGTGCTTTATACACTGAAATGCCGTCAATGATGGCATCCGGACGTGCAAAATATACATATTCAAAGATACAAGGACGATATTCAGGATTTTCAGCACATTGCTTACTAAACAGCTCCCCCTTTGAAGTAATCAAAATGGCTTCGCCTGGTTCAATATCACGTTCAACTTTAAAGCCTAAAGCGGTAATCGCTACAGACTCGGAAGCAATGATATATTCAAGGCCTTTTTCCGTTTCACGAGAACCATAAATCAATGGACGAATACCATTTGGGTCGCGGAAACCCACCAGACCATGTCCAGTAATCATGGCAACTACACCATAGGCACCTTTACAGCGCTCATGTACACGTGTCACCGCATTGAAGATATCTTCCGGCGACGGATTCAACTCGCCACTTTTTTGCATTTCATGAGCAAAAACGTTTAACAGCACTTCAGAATCCGAATCGGTATTCATGTGACGAAGATCTGTTTTAAACAAATCTTCATGAATTTCTTCAGCATTAGTCAAGTTACCGTTATGCGCCAGGGTAATTCCGTAAGGCGAGTTCACGTAAAATGGCTGTGCTTCTGCACTGCTCGAAGAACCCGCTGTCGGATAACGTACATGACCAATACCGTAATTCCCTAGCAGTGCACGCATGTGACGCGTATGGAAGACATCTCGCACCATACCGTTGTCTTTACGCAGGAATAGCCGCCCTTTATGACAGGTTACTATTCCGGCTGCATCCTGACCACGATGCTGTAACATCGTTAATGCATCAAACAACATTTGGTTAACGGGTGACTTACCAGCTATACCAACTACTCCACACATAGCAACCTCGCAAACAAGCTAGGATTAATAAAAAGGATTATTTGTTGATTCGCCTGTACGCGCTGCATGCTTCTGCGTTTTTTCAGACGATGAGTCGGAAGATGACGCTGCGTCTTCAGACTTGATATGAGCAAGTGCCCCTTGCGCCGCTTCTTTAGAAAGTTCGGTCGCCCAAGGCGCATACGGAATAAGGAGTTGTACAAATTTAGACTGTTTCCAGTGCGGAGAACTTTCCACCCAGGGACCCAGGCCCTGCATGGTGATGAGTACAATCAATAAACCTTTTAAAGAGCCAAAAGCACCACCTGCCAAACGGTTCAATGGGCCGAGTTTCAGGCTCTTCAATACTTTGTTCAGAAATGCGGTGACAATCCAGGTTAACACCACCATGACCAATACAATAAATGCAAAAGCTGCTATTTTTTGTACCACTGGATCTCCACTGAGCGAGACCATCGAAGGTGCCAGGATGGCTGCGTATTTTGCACCGATGACCAGCGCAAGAACCCATCCTACCAAGTTCGCAAAGGCTGAAACCAATCCTTGTCGCAAACCGTTGAGCCCTCCAATGAGCAAGATAATCAGTATAAAGATATCCAGTGTATTCATGGTGTGTTTAAAGCATCAATACAATCTTTAATCAGGGCTGGACCTGTATATATGAGGCCACTATAAATTTGTACAAGACTGGCACCGGCCTGTTGTTTCGCAATGGCCTGTTCGCCCGACAAAATTCCGCCTACCCCGATCAATGGAATCTGACCTTTTAATACTTTAGCAAAAGCAGCAAGACAAGCGGTACTTTTTTCAAATACAGGCGCACCGGACAAACCACCCGCTTCGTTGCCATATTTCAGGTTTTCCACCCCTTCACGTGACAAGGTGGTATTGGTCACAATCAAACCATCAATTTTAAACTGGAGCAATTGTTTCGCAATGAACTGGATATCTTCGTCGGTCAGATCAGGAGCAACTTTAAGCACTAAAGGCACATAATGCTGATACTCTTCCGCCAGTTCAAGCTGACGTTTTTTCAAGGTTTGCAGCAATTCTGTTAATGCATCGCCGCTTTGCAGGCTGCGCAAGTTTTTAGTATTTGGTGAGGAAATATTAACCGTGATATAGGAAGCGTAGTTATAGACTTTTTCCAGACAGATCAGATAATCATCCACAGCATTTTCAACCGGGGTATCGGCATTTTTACCAATATTAATGCCCAAAATACCTTTGAATTTTGCTGCCTTGACATTTTCAATCAGCTTGTCTACACCGTCATTATTAAATCCCATACGGTTAATAATGGCCTTGGCTTCAGGCAAACGGAATAAACGGGGATGTGGATTGCCCGATTGGGGACGTGGTGTAATGGTTCCAATTTCAATAAAACCAAAGCCCAGCCCAGCCAGAGCATCAATATAAGCGCCATTTTTGTCCAGACCAGCTGCCAAACCTACCGGATTGGGAAATTCAATTCCCATACAGGTCACAGGTTTGGACGCTACGTTTTGACGCATCATGCCCATGCGATGAGCTGATTTCAATAACGATAGTGTGAGCTCATGTGCACGCTCTGGTGCTAAAGAAAACAACAAAGGGCGGGCAAGAGAATACAACATATCTATAAAAGTCTACTGCTTTTTAAGTCGGCATATTATAGGCATAGCCCGCAGAAAACGCCATGCTTCACAGATCTTTATTTTTACCCTTTATTGCACTGTCGCTGTTAATTTAATCTGACCAGCATCAGAAATTAGTTCTATTTTCTCAAGGCTTAGACCCATTTGTACTAATTGGGTTAAAAAATTTGCCAAGATGGCATAATTTTCATGTGCCGCAACAATCTGGATTTGCTCACCCGTTTGCTGGGAAGCCACCGATAATCCCTGCTGCTGGGCAACACGCTGAACCTTTTCTGCAGCAGTTAACTGCACGTCATCTGCAGGTTTCATGGTGACTGCATTACTTTGCATCCATACAATCATATCCTTAAGATCATTGACCCGATTCTGCTGTTTATTCGCAGCGGCATGCATATACCAGAGTGCCGAACCAATAACCGCAATCACAACAAAAATAGTGGTAAAGATCACCATATAACGTTCACGTTGCGACAGCTGGTCCAGATAATCCGTGACTCTTTCAATGAATTGATCAATCGAGTTTTGCAGTTTTTCTGATGTATTCATTATTGTATTTTCACCAATCCAATTGCACCTGGACCATTGGGCTGAACAGTGCCTAATTCTGCCTTAAAGCCTTGCTGATTGAGCTGCTGGGTTAAATTTTGCAAAGCAGCCGCAGAATTGGCTTTCAATTCCATATTTAAAATAGAAGCTTCATAATTGATACGATTAGCCACGATCTGATTTTGCATCAGCACTGGACCAATCCGGCTTAGCAGCTGTAAAGCTTGAGTATTGGCACTTTTATTTAAGCGTACATGACTTTCAAACTGGCTTTTTAAATTCTGCTCGGTCACACGACTACTCTGTCCAAACCAGTACTTATACTGATCAATCGCTTGCAACGCAGTCTGGTCTGCCACTTTTTTATATTTATACCAGCATGTTGCATCATAGCCAAACTGGACAACAATAGCAGCAACCAAGACAGCAGCACAGGCTTTCCAATAACCGGACATAGCCTGACTGTTTTTAGCTTTAGGTAGAATATTAAAAGGATGAAGTCGCGCTTTTTTTAATACCGGTATTTCATAATGGAAAGATTCAATCTGTTCCTGCGTCACCATGGCTTCAAGGCTTTGCATTTGTTCAGCGGTAAAATTACTGATTTTATAAGATTGCCCCGAAGGCTGATAATCTAAAAACAGTGCCAGATCATCCACCGAATTGCCCATAAATTCACTTTCACGCACCAGCAAGCGCCCGGACAGGTTCGCAATGATGATCTGCCCCACTTCTGGAGCTGGTAAAATGAGAAAATCGGGCAATAAGGAAGCAACTTTAACCGGGATTAAGTTCAAAGCATGTTGCAAGGTTTCAACCGTACTATTTGCCACACCCAAAATGATTAACTGATCGGGATTTTGAAAATGATGCAATATTTTCATGGAATCGATGGGCAAAAGCACAAATTCTTCTAATAAATATTTAACCCCATCCGTACCCAATTTCTTGTACTGGGGCCTGGATAGACTCTGTTGCAGCATTTGTACATCACGACTGGGAAAAAATACCACAGCTTCTTGTCCATGATAGCCTTGAATATCTTGAATTAATTGTTCAAGACTAAAGGCCTGAGACCAACTCTCTCCAGTTGACCAGTGCCAAACCCCATTGGCTTCAGGCATCCATAAATACAACATCAATATTTTTCTGCCGTTTTAATTAATATTCTATACATTTGGAATAAAACTTTTTAACTGTGTTGATAATCCTGTTGCAATCACTGCTTGTTCATATATCCGCGCTTCAGCCAGAGCATACGGATGAGAAGGTTCTGCGGTCAACAATGATGCCATATGCGCCACTACATTCATATGACACACCACCACAATAGACTCATAAGGAAGCTGAGACAGCCAGTCTACTGCCAATTTTGCATCATCATCCGGCTTAATCTTATTGCACACCAGTACGGGTACATCACGAAAATAATGTTGTAAATGTGCCAGGGTTTCCTGCGCACGCAATAAGGGACTCACCACAAAAGCATCAGGACGAATGATATCCTTTAAATATTCTGCAGTGAGTTGGGCCTGCGCATGTCCACGCTCGGTCAAAGGACGCTTATCATCATTGCCATGCACCGCTGGAGCGGCTTCACCATGACGAACTAAGGTAAGTTGCATAAAAAATTCCTTATTTTCAAATATGCAGCAATTATAACCAAGCTTTATGAACGCAATAATATGATTTAAAATTACACTTCATTGTGAGGTAAAACAAATTCCACATCGCTACGGTGACCATTTTTCATGAGTGAAAGTGCAATGCTTAAAGGCGGTGCACCTTCAAAAATCACATCATATAATGCACTGGTAATTGGCATATAAACACCTAATTCTTCCGAACGACTACGCACCTGTACAATGGTATTGATCCCTTCCGCAGTTTGGCCCAATTCTTGGGTGGCCTGTTCCAGAGTCTTACCCGAACCTAAGGCAAAACCCACCTGATAGTTACGGCTGAGCGGACTATTACAGGTTGCAAACAAGTCACCCACGCCAGACAACCCCAGGAAAGTCAGCGGGTTTGCACCCAGTTTCACCGCAAAACGGCTCATTTCTGCCAGTGCACGGGTTAAAATCATGCTCTTGGTGTTTTCACCCACCTTATAAGCCGCAGCCATACCCATGGCAACAGCATAGATATTTTTTAACGCCCCGCCCAGCTCCACACCATGCACATCATCGCTACCAAAAACACGGAACAATGCACTATGCAACGCTTGCTGTACGGCATAACGCACCAGTTCCGATTGGCTGGCAATCACCGTTCCTGCAGGTTGCCCGGCCATAATTTCCTTGGCCAGATTCGGTCCTGAAAGAACACCATACGGAACCTGAGGCAATTCTTCATGAATGATATCGCTCATGAAATGAAAAGTTTTTGCCTCAATGCCTTTGGTTAAGGAAATGACAGCCTGCGAGCTAATAAAAGGCTTAATTTGTTTCAGTACATCGCGAAAAGAATGGCTAGGAATAGCCACCAAAATAATGTCACGATTACAGACAGCTGTTTCTAAATCCGACACCGCTTTTAAACCCGGCTCCAAAACAAAATCAGGTAAATAGCGTTTATTGATATGGGTCTGATTAATTTCTGCTGCCGCTGCCTCATCACGAATCCAGATCATGGTATCACAACCATTGCGTACAGCAGTATTTGCCATTGCAGTACCAAAACTGCCACCTCCCAACACGGTCACACGCAAGGCCGTTTTTTGATCAACCACAACCGGTTCAACAAGATCTGAAAATTTCAACTCTGACATTATTTTTATATCTCAACTCATGATTCAATACAGTTACTTATTCCAGTAACTGATATAGTTTTGTATATCCACTACTGTACGCGCTGGAATCGCTTTCGCTGCGGTTCCAATATAAATAATTCCAGAAATTAAATCATCTTCTGATAGTCCCAGGCTTCGCTTAAACAACGGCGACTCAACCACCGCTCCGCTACGCCACATGGTTGAAAAGCCTTGTACCTGTAAAGACAACAAGAAGTTTTCTATTGCCGCACCTGAACTTAAGGTTTGTTCAAAATTAGGCACTTTAGGATGGGGCTGAAATTGGGTTAATGCCAAAACCAGCAGCGGCGCACGAAATGGATGGTTTTTTACCCGATCCAATTGAACAGAATCAGTTTCACCCAAATCCGCCAAAGCTCTGGAGAGCAACTCACCAAAAGCTTCACGCTGATCACTCGGAATCACCACAAAACGGGTAGGCTTTAAACGATGATGATCTGGTGCAGTCAAAGCCGCCTGAAAGGCTTTCTCCAATTGCTCTGCATTCGGCGCAGGCTCAACCAAATGCCCAATCGACTGACGTTGATGAATATTTTGATGAACCGTATCTACCGCTGAATCCGTCATTGACTTTGATATCTGTGTACTAAATATTTCATCAAGATTAGCATAATCTTGTTCAGATACTCTAGAGCGCTGAGTGAATGTCTACTCCACAATATTCAAGTTAACCAACTTTTAGTCACAGAGAGTTCATATAAAGCTGCATATTTCATACAAGTCCTTCAAAAATCATTCAAAAAATCATGTTCAAATAATTCAAACTCTTTTTAAAACAATCCCAAGGGAAAAAGATGAAACAAGTTTTTGCACTCGCTTCTATTGCCGTTGCTGTCGCCTTAACTGCCTGTGCATCCAATCCAACCACCTCATTAGCGATTCAAAAAGAAAATAATCAATATGAAGTGACGGGTATCGGTAAAAGCAGTTTAATTTCTAAAAATAATGCGATTACTGCAGCCAATAATGCGTGTGGTAAAAAAGCCATGCCTGTTATCGTGAATGAAAAAACTGAATACAATGGTGCCTTAAAAGGGGTCGTCGATGAAAAAACCGGACAAATGATTCAGGCTGCAACTACTGTTCTGGGTACCTTGGCTGGCAAAAGCGGCAGTCTGGCACGTGATGAAGACTATCAAACCGTACTGACCTTCACTTGCCGAGCCAACTAAACATTCAAATAATGGCCTATTTCATCTTATTCATTCAATACAACTATCCAGGGCAAAAAAGCCGCTTCAATAAGCGGCTTTTTTGTTTATCGCATTATTTAATGCTGAGATAAATATCTTGAAAATTAACAATAACCTTCAAGACGGGTTAAAGGCAATTTCTGACCAATGGCTTTTTCAATTTCCGGAAGATAGAACGCATCATCTTCAGACAGGAAACTGATACTTACCCCACTACTTCCCGCACGGCCGGTACGGCCTATACGATGCACATAGTCGTCAGACTGCTCAGGAAGGGTAAAGTTGATTACATGCGAAACACCGTCCACATGAATACCACGACCTGCAACATCGGTCGCGATCATAATATTATGTTGGCCATTTTTAAACTGATCCAGCATTTTTAGGCGCTTGTCCTGTGCAATTTCACCTGACAACATCACCACTTTATAACCGTCTTTTTTCAGGTGATCATAAAGCTTACGTACCTGGTCACGACGGTTAGCAAAAATCATGACTTTTTCAATCGGCTCATCACGCAAGATTTCTTGCAACAATTTATATTTATCAGTTTTGGCAACCATATAAACGCGTTGCTCTACATCGGCATTGGTTTTCTTTTCCGGCTCAATTTCCACAGTCACCGGTTCGAACAACCACTGTTGCGCCAGATTCAATACATCATAGCTAAAGGTGGCAGAAAACATTAAGGTTTGACGCTGTTCTTTACGCGGAGAAAAACGCACAATCCGTTTTACCGATGGAATGAATCCCATATCCAGCAAACGGTCTGCTTCATCAATCACCAAAAATTCAATCTGGTCCAGCCAGACTTCTTTTTGCTCAACAAAATCGATTAAACGGCCTGGCGTCGCCACAATAATATCGACAAAATTTTTATCCAGCTGCGCTTTCTGCTTATCAAAATCTACCCCACCCAGCAAAGTCACCAGATGTAGATCGGTAAATTTGGTAAGCTCTTTGGCATCACTTTCAATCTGCAAAGCCAGCTCACGTGTAGGCGCAAGAATCAGCGCACGTGCTTCGCCACGAAAACGTTGCTCTTTAATCGGATTATTGAGCAAATCATTAATCACACTCACCAGGAAAGCCGCCGTTTTTCCTGTACCGGTTTGTGCACGACCAATGGCATCATGTCCAGCCAGAGTGAATTTTAAAACCTTTTCCTGAATAGGTGTCATTTCTTTGAAACCTAAAGCATCAATCGCCTGTTTCAGTTTCGGATGTAAATTTAAGGTTTCAAAACCAGATGACATATAAATGTGCTCTAACTTAATGATCAGGAAAAATAGGAATCTATTATAAACAAAAACGCCCCAAATTACATTGGGGCGTTCTCATGAATAATCAGGCGATTAGTCTAAAGGTTGTACTTCTTCAGCTTGGAAGCCTTTTTGACCTTTAACTACGCTGAATTCAACACGTTGGCCGTCACGAAGTGAACGGTGGCCGTCACCTTGGATAGCGCGGAAATGAACGAATACGTCGTCGCCGCCGTTACGTTGAATAAAGCCGAAGCCTTTAGTGTCGTTGAACCATTTAACTACGCCTTGTTCACGAGCTGTCATAAGTTAATCCTCATTGTATTTAATTAAAGGACCACCCGGTGTTGCAAACAGCAGAGTAAACAAGGTTTAAAAATAATTATTATTTCTAAGCTTGTAATCATTCTGTATTACTATTAACAAAATCCCGGTTACATCCATTGCAATATCCAATTTTAAGACATTTAAAATGCTGTCATAAATTTGAATACGCAACGAGCTTAACACGGGTTTATGACAATTCATACTGTTTTTTTTGATTAATCTTCTTTTTGATTCAGCTTCTTTTTTACTAATTATTTCCTTATTTTAGATAAGTACTTTTATGTTGAAGTTCTATAATTTTATTGGGCTTTGGCACTAAATTTGCTAATATTTATCGAAATTGAATTAGATATTAAATGCGATGAATGATCTGACCAATTCGGTAATAATCATTGATGCCATGGGCAAGCCTTGCCCCATGCCGTTATTGATGCTTAAGCGAGCGATCAAGAACAAATCGGGCGGCATATTTTTACTCAAATCTTCAGATCCACATAGTCAGCAAGATGTAACGCGTTATTGTTCAATGCATCAAATGAACTGCAATATGACTAAAATTTCTGATTTTGAATATCACTACTTAATTGAATCTTAATTATTTTCAATTAAACTAGAACGTTTCAAATGTGCATAAAAAATTACATTTCTCTACCCAAATTTCCTAAACTCGCTGAAATATTGGATTAAGATAAATTTATTAAGATGGTTATGTCATCCAACTCTCAAGGAGAACACATGAGTGACAGCAGCAATCAATTGATGCCCCTGTCATTATCGGCACCAGGGGTAAATCTCGGTGCTTATATAAGTACTGTCAATCAGATTCCTATTTTAACGGCTGAACAAGAAAAAGAGTTGGCCGAACGCTACTTTTACGACCAAGATTTAGATGCTGCGAAAATGCTCGTGATGTCTCATTTACGTTTTGTAGTTCATATTGCCCGCAGTTATGCCGGTTATGGTTTGCCGCAAGGCGACCTGATTCAGGAAGGCAACTTGGGCTTAATGAAAGCAGTGAAACGTTTTGACCCAAATATGGGCGTGCGCTTGGTGTCATTTGCCGTACACTGGATTAAAGCTGAAATTCATGAATACGTGATCCGTAACTGGCGTATTGTTAAAATTGCTACGACCAAAGCTCAACGTAAATTATTCTTTAATCTACGCAGTTTAAAAAAATCCAGTAAAAAACTCACTCTGGATGAAGCACAATCCATTGCCAATGACTTGAATGTCACACCTGAACAGGTGCTGGAAATGGAAGGCCGCCTGACCGCCTACGATGCTGCTTTTGAAGCGCAAGGCGATGATGATGATGAAGGTTCAACCCACGTCGCGCCAGCCTT
The DNA here is from genome assembly GCF_013418145.1 of Acinetobacter sp. YH12201. Lineage (NCBI taxonomy): Bacteria > Pseudomonadati > Pseudomonadota > Gammaproteobacteria > Moraxellales > Moraxellaceae > Acinetobacter > Acinetobacter sp. YH12201. The sequence continues at coordinate 16,509 of NZ_VPCP01000064.1, forward strand.
ATATCTGGAAGATAACCGTTATGACCCGGCACGTCTGGCTGAAGAAGACGACTATGAAGAACAAAGTACTTCTGCCCTGCATGATGCCATGGATCAACTGGATGACCGTTCGCGTAACATTTTACAGCGCCGCTGGCTGGATGATGAAAAATCGACGCTGCATGAACTGGCCGCGGAATATAATGTGTCTGCCGAGCGTATTCGCCAGCTTGAAAAAAACGCCATGGAAAAAATTAAAGTGGCCATGTCTTCCAACTAGATGACCGAACATATGCAAGGTATTTCGAAAAAAGGGCCAAGTGCTCTTTTTTCATATGCAGGCTGCAGTAATGTTGCTTTTTGCCTTCCGTGCAAGTACCAGAATATGCTAAGTTATGGGGCAAATTTACTCAGGTAGTCATTGCTTATGTGGATTGCAATTTCAGCCCTCAATTTAGCTTTTGCTGTCATGCTTGGTGCTTTTGGTGCCCATGGCTTAAAAACTCGTGCAACAGAAGCTCAATTGGCGTGGTGGCATACCGCAACTGATTATTTTTTCTATCATGCGCTTGGACTTTTGGCGCTGGCCATTTTAGCCAGAGTCATTCCCCAACTTCCCATTAAAGCCAGTTTTATCCTGATTCAGGTCGGTATTTTCTTTTTCTGTGGTTCACTCTATGTCATGGCCTTAGGCCTACCCCGCGGTTTAGGAGCAATTACCCCAATTGGCGGCGCTTTAATGATTGCAGGCTGGCTGGTACTGGCATGGAATGCCTTTAAATACGTGAAATAGAATAAGGGAATTAACGATGCAGATTTATTTGAATGGCGAAGAAAAAAATACCTCATGCACTAATTTACTAGAATTAATTCAAGAACTTGAACTTGAAGGTAAACGTTTTGCTGTAGAACAGAATGAAATGATCATTTCCAAAAGCAAGTTGGCACAGACCCCAATTTGCTCTGAAGATCATATTGAAATTATTCATGCCGTCGGTGGCGGTTAATCGGAGCTCCCATGGAAGACACCCCACTTATAATTGGTTCTCGTACTTTTAATTCACGCTTATTGGTTGGTACAGGTAAATATAAAGATTTAACTGAAACCGATTTAGCCATTCAGGCCTGCGGTGCAGAGATTGTCACGGTCGCAATCCGTCGGGTCAATATCGGCCAGCATCCTGATCAGCCGAATTTGCTTTCTGTAGTCCCACCAGAAAAATATACCATTCTGCCTAATACCGCAGGCTGTTTTGATGCAAACAGTGCCGTGCGTACCTGCATGCTGGCGCGTGAACTGCTGGACGGGCACAACCTGGTAAAACTGGAAGTACTGGGCGATGAAAAAACCCTTTACCCAAATGTTACCGAAACCTTAAAAGCAGCGCGTACCTTAATTGATGATGGTTTCGAGATTATGGTCTACACCTCGGATGATCCGATTATTGCTCAGGAATTAGAGAGCATGGGCTGTGTGGCAATTATGCCCTTAGGTAGCCTGATTGGTTCAGGTTTGGGGATTTTAAATCCGCATACCATTTCTATTATTAAGGAAAATGCCAAAGTTCCTGTACTGGTCGATGCTGGTGTAGGTACTGCCAGTGATGCTGCAATTGCAATGGAGCTCGGTTGTGACGGCGTACTGATGAATACTGCTATTGCTGCGGCGCAAAATCCTATCTTAATGGCCTCTGCGATGAAAAAAGCGGTTGAAGCGGGTCGCAAAGCATTCCTTGCAGGCCGTATGCCGCGTAAACGTATGGCCAATGCCAGTTCACCTGAAACCGGTTATTTCTTTAAATAAAGTTAGAATTTAAAAAAGGACTCAGAGGAGCACTGCTGTCCCATAGTTTGATTTAAATAAAAAACCTGAGTCCTAACAGTTAAAATATGAGTACGAACCAACACTTTAACGACCAGGATTCAGGTTTTGTCACATCAGAATACCGTATTTCATCAGCTGATTAAACCCGTCGTGCGACAGGATTTTGAACAACTTGCTAAAGTACACCATGTTGGACAGAAATTTAGAGCGGCCTCAAGATGGGATCAGTTTATTGCCATATTGATGTCTCAACTTTCCTGCAGGCAAAGTCTGAGAGATATTCAATCCAATCTGGAGTGCCAACAGGAAAAACTGAGTCATCTCGGAGCAAAGTCTATACCCCGAAGTACACTGGCACGAATCAATGAGCAGCAGCCCGCGGTCTTGTATCAACAGCTCTTTTACAAGTTACTTAAATACTATGAACACTCAAAAGTAGCTCATAAATTTCGCTTTAAGAATCCATTATATTCCTTGGATGCCAGTCATATTGACCTGTCACTTTCCTTATGTGGGTGGGCCAAAGTTCACGACTCAAA
>NZ_VPCP01000065.1:0-17598 GCF_013418145.1 Acinetobacter sp. YH12201
GACGATCTAAACTGATTTTGAATCATATTTTTTCAGCCTTGATGGCCTACGTTGAGATACAAAAGAACCAGTTTGAGCGGATCTTTGAAAATATATATCGTTGGCAGAAGAAATTATTTAGACCAATTATCAAAAACTTCATTGATGACTTTATTCTCGATAAAAATCATCTGCTACCACAGAGAATCTATAAGTAATAGTGCGTAAGTCCTATTCTATATAAATTTTAAAAGGAAAAACCTTCTCAATCAGGTGAAGGTCTTTCCTAAAATTAACTTATTGTGAAGTATAGGAGCCATCTACCACATACTGGCTGCCCGTTACAAAGGATGCATCATCAGAGAGTAAGAAAGCAACGACCTGAGCAACTTCTTCAGGATTTCCTAAACGACCAACTGGGTGTAATTTTATCAGTTCAGCTTCATCAAACTCACTAATTAAAGGCGTTTTAATATAACCTGGATGTACTGAATTAATACGAATACCCTTTTCAGCATATTCTAGCGAAGCCGTTTTAGTAAGCCCGGTTACACCATGCTTAGCTGCAACATAACCAGAAATATTTTCAGTCCCAACTAAACCTAAAATTGATGCTGTATTCACAATCGCACCACCGCCGGCTGCCAATATTGCAGGGATTTGATAATGTAAGCCATAAAAGACCGCATTCAAATTAATATCAATCACACGACGCCAAGCTTCAATACTTAAATCTGCAATTGGCTGAACGTCACCCAATATTCCAGCGTTGTTAAAAGCTAAATGAAGCGCACCATAGGTGCTGACTGAAAATTCAACTGCTGCTTTCATGTCTTCAGGTTCAGCCGTATTGGCTTTATTCGCAGCCGCTTTACCGCCTAAAGATACAATTTCCTCAGCAACTTTTTGTGCTGCTTCAAAGTTAATATCCGATACTACAACACTTGCACCCTGCTTCGCTAAAAGCATAGCTGTGCTTTTCCCAATTCCAGAACCCGCACCAGTAACTAGGGCAACTTTATTTTTGAACCGATTTGACATAATAAAACCTCTTTTTAAAGTACTGCAATGCTGAATATTTGCATCACATTTAATAATTCACTTGTTTTTACTTCATCACTTGTATTGCAAATTGAATAACATGACATTTACCGCAATGTAATTTTCCCTCCTGTCTTTCTTGCTCTCCAACATAAAAAAGATGGATATGATCCTGCTTGAAAACCTGCAAAATATCCCACGGATCGTATAAATATTCGATATTTTTAGGGCCACCAGTTTTATAGTTGATCTGCTCCTTTGAATACAGCTCACCGATAAACCATCCACCGTTTAGCAAAGATTTTCTTATGCCTTCTAAAACCTTTGTTTGCGTTTCTGTATCGAAATGACCAAATACACAAATCACGTTTTGATAACGCTCGGATGGCCATTTAGCTGCTGTTAAATCAACATGTCGGAGTTCAAGATTTATCCCTGTGGCTTCGGCTTTGCTGGACAGATGCTTCAAAGCAACATCGGAATAATCCCAAACTTCTGCCGAAAAAGGATAATTATCCTGTCTTGCCTGCTCAGCCAAGTACAGGATATTCCTTCCTTCTCCTTCAGCAATTGCCAGTGTTTTACCTTCAATCCGGATTTTCCGCGCAATTTCCTGGATAAACAGGTTTGCTGCTGTGCCGTATAGGTCCTGCGTCTGGGTATACAATTCATTCCAGTGCTGACTCATTTCATCCCTCCATTTACGCCACTATCCAATCAGTTGGAAAACTCTTTAAATGCTTCCAGGGCATTTGCAGCATACATCAATGAAGGTCCACCGCCCATATACACCGCAACACCCAGAACTTCCTCCAGCTCCTGCAGGGTCATGCCCATTTTGACCAGGGTTCTGACATGAAAACCGATACAACCATCACAACGTGCAGCCACACCAATCGCCAATGCAATCAATTCCTTGGTTTTGGGATCAATCACACCATCATGCATTGCGATCTGGGATAATTGATTGAAACTTTTCATTAAATCAGGTGAATCCTGACTGAGCGTTCTTAAATTACCTGAAATATTCTGGGTTAATTCTTTGTATTTCATGACTTTCTCTCAAACTAAACAATCAACAATAAGGTTTTGCTTATTCAATAGATTATTTTTGTACCGGATAGCCCTGCTCTAGCCATGCTTGAAATCCCCCTTGAACGGATTTAACCTGAGTAAAACCCATATTCTGCAAAGTATCTGTAGCCAGTGCCGAACGGCCGCCTGTACCACAGATCAAATAGATCGGCTGATCTTTAAGATGTTCCAGTGCCTGTAGGGTATCGCAATGATGGCTCGCCAAAGGATGCTGGTGAATCCTCATTTCTAAAACACCACGAGGATAGTTCACTGCACGGTCTATCGCTGCCGCCTGAAATTCATCCGGTTCCCGAACATCAATCAGAATGGTTTTATGATTTTTCATGGCTTCAAGTAAGTCATCTACACTCACTTCCTGAATCCGTCTTTTCGCATTCAGGATCATTTGCTCTGCCGTTTTCATCATTTCTACTCTTCCTCACTCATCAAAATCAGCCTCATCTGTTATAAATGCCAGATCAGCAACTTAAAAGCACTTTGTTATAAACTCTCATTCCAGCACTGTTACAACGATCACACTATTGCAAACAGCCCATTTGCTAAATTCATTTTAGACTCTACACCTGTTTGATATTCATTCAGATGACAGATCATGTAGTCATACATCAACTCATGCATTCTTTATCCATACAATGCACAGGACTAGCCTATGAGTGCTGAATAGATTAAATAGATTGCCACCCCAATCACGGTCGTGGCAAAAACCTTTTGGATTTGATTACTCTTTATCAAAGGTATCAAACTACGCCCAATGAGCATCCCAATGATACAAGCCAGAACAAAAGTCAGCGTAACCGAAACAGGATATTGAAAGCCATCCAGAACGTGGGCAGAAATACTGACACTGCCAATCAGGAAGATAATCATCAGGGAAGTCGCAACGATACTACGCATATCGAGGTCTGTGAATTTACGCAGCGCTGGAACAATTACAAAACCACCACCAACCCCAAGCAGGCCAGTTAATAAACCAGCAACTACACCAATACCGGCGAGGAACGAGGCAGTTTTCAAATTCCAGATCAGGCGACCGGTCGTTTGATTGACTTTACACGGTGGATTTTCATAGTCATTGACTTTGTTAAAGAATATCCGGTAAGCCACAATCAGCATCACTAGGCTGAAAGCCAGCGTCAACCAGACTGGAGAAACTATATCGGCTAAATGCACGCCATAACGGGCTGAAGGAATACTGATTAAGGCGATCCAGAGTGCAGCACGATAACGTACAATACGCTTGAATAAACCTTCGAACGTTCCAACGAATGCAGACAAAGTGACTGCAAGCAAGCCTACAGGTGCAGCCTGTGCAACAGTCCAACCCTGACTCGCCATCAGTGCCGGTACAGCCAGAATACCACCACCAGCACCGGTTAAACCCAATAACCCGCCGATGGCCAGCCCTTCAAGTATCAATACCCACATAGCCACTGTTCCTCTATTTACTAAAGCAATTAAACAACGACAAACCTTTTTGTTTAATCTTGAAAAAATGCCTATTTAAAGTAATTGAGTGGAAGTTTTAAATAAGAAACCCCATTCTCTTCTGGCATTGGGAACTGTCCACCTTTCATATTGATCTGAATGAAAGGTAGGATCAGCTTTGGCATACTCAGTCCTGAATCACGCTGGTTTCGCATCTCGACAATCCACCAGTAAAGGAAATTAGATCGTCATGCATAACATACAAAACACACCAAACAATATATTTATTAATAATATATAATTATATACTATATTCAAGTGTTACTTTACTTTTTTATAGAATAAGGTGAATTTTAGGATAAATTTATGAATAACAATGAATTAAAAATAGACTTTTCCAAAGTCAATCTTGTGACTGATTGCTTAAAAGTCTTATCCAATCCTGATCGTCTTAAAATTTTATGTGTCTTAGTTAATGGTGAATTGAATGTTCAAAAAATTGAAATATCTGCTGGGGTTTACCAGCCGACCTTGTCACAACAACTGACTGTACTGAGAAAAAGTAAAATAGTATCAACACGTCGTGAAGGTAAGCAGATTTTTTATCAATTAAGTGATATACGAATATTAAAAATCATGCAGACCCTATATGACTTGTACTGTCAGAGTGATAAAGACTTAGACTAAAACCAGAGACATCCTCAAAATATTTCATATTTTAGATAACAAACTCTTTTGCTCACTTATTCAAACAAAAGAGTCAGTTACACATTCAAATCAATGATCTAAAGATTGGCCTAAATTTTCCCAATCGGGAAATGGGTTAAGCATCAGCTTCCACTGCTCAGGTCCCCCAGCCATTTCCTCATCCGTCAGTAAACATTGGTCAAACTGTTGGATTAAACTATGCTCATCCATATCCATCCCAATCAGTACAATTTCCTGTCGTGCATCGCCAGTACGCTCATCCCAATTTTTGATGATTTCATCACGGCTTTGCTGATCCTCTGGCCAATGCTCGTCAGGAACCGTTGCCCACCAATAGCCTGCAACACCATGTCTAGCCATCGCACCCGCTTGTGACCAAGAAGCAGCAAATTCAGGGTTTGATGCCAGCCAGAAAAAGCCTTTAGAACGGACTACACCTTGCCATTCTGAATTGATAAAATCATAAAAGCGTTGTGGATGAAATGGACGTCTGGCACGATATACAAAACTTTTAATTCCATATTCTTCTGTTTCAGGCGTGTGTTCACCACGCAATTCTTTCAGCCAGCCTGAAGCTTGAGAAGCTTCATTAAAATCAAAAAGTCCCGTGTTTAAAAGCTTATCTAAATCGACTTGACCAAATTCAGAAATTTCAATTTTTGCGCGTGGATTGAGCTTATTTAAAATTGCAAATAAACGTTGCTTTTCTTCTTCATTGATCAGATCCACTTTATTTAAGATGATGACATCACAAAATTCAATTTGATCAATCAGCAAGTCAACGACTGTACGCTCATCTTGTTCACCCAATGATTCTCCACGTTGTTGCAGACTATCATACGAGCTGTAATCTTTTAAAAAATTAAAGGCATCTACAACCGTCACCATGGTATCAAGTCGCGCAAACTCATTCAGTGACACACCATTTTCATCTTCAAAAGTAAAGGTTTCTGCTACAGGTAATGGCTCAGAAATTCCTGTTGACTCAATGACCAATTGATCAAAACGATGCTCTTGTGCAAGGCGACGAACCTCAACCAATAAATCTTCACGCAACGTACAGCAAATGCAGCCATTGCTCATCTCGACCAGCTTTTCATCTGTACGAGAAAGTTCTGCACCGCCCTCTCGTACTAAAGCAGCATCAATATTCACCTCCGACATATCATTGACAATGACAGCAATACGACGGCCTTCACGGTTATTTAAAATATGGTTGAGTAATGTCGTTTTACCTGCACCGAGGAATCCTGACAGCACAGTTACAGGTAATTTTGCTGGGATGGCTAAAGGATGATCCATTGACTTTCTCACTTTTATGTTAATAAAGGGCTGTTATGTTTGGAAAAACATAAAGCACATTGACCTGCGAGCTCTAAATAATGATGTTTAGAGTTAAAATTTTGAGGGAAAATTGACTGTTCGATGGCGTGAGCAAACTGAGGTGAATCAACGATTTGTACTGCCTGACATTCTGTACAAATCGTGACGAGCAAATAGCTTTGCTTCTTCCTCAATTCATACGCTAAATATTTGTTCAATGTATCGAGTTTAAGTATCAGTCCATAGCCTGATAATTTTTTTAGAATACGATAAATCTGTACTGGAGATTGCAATCCGAAAGATTTTGCCTTTTCTAATAAAGCATAGGCGCTCATTGCCTTCTGCTCATTCTGCAAAATTGTTAACACTCTTTGCTGCACAACACTGAGTTTTAATTCATTCATCTCGTGTTCCTTTATTATTCTGATTGGACAAAAGCTGAGTGATACAAGGTGATGAGGTACTTTTATGATCTGGTCCCCATGTACGATATCCAGCACTATCAATATGAATTTGCCCAGAAGTATAAATACCAAGTCCCATATTTAAAGTGACTCCCTTTTCGACCCAAAATTGACACAATTTAGTTTTTGTTTGCTGAATCACTCCAGATTCTTCTGGCGTGGGTTGTTCAGAACCAATTCGAAAATCGAGTGCTGCATTAAAAACATGCCTTGAAGAATCAGCACCACTCGCACAACGGTTTAAGGCAGAGTTACGGTAGACAGAAGTGACTGTAAAATCATCAATCACTTTGACATCAACCAATTCCTTCAAAATTTTTAAGGTCGGAATAATATTGCTCCAAATTTCTTGAGATGGAATTTCATATTCGGATGCATTGCAATTTTGCCAATCTCTCGCAGTTTGAAATAACTCAAACTCAGGTATGACACTGTGTAAGTTATTATTTTTTAAAAACTCTTTATAACGAAGAACTTGATCTTTATTTAAAGGCTGAGATAGCCAATGCTGATAAGAAATTGGTGCAATTTTCTTGAATAATCGATTTGATAGTACAGATTTATGTTTTTTTGTGGCATATTTCCCCGAGGCATTCGATGAGTAAATCAATTGCCCTGTTTGTTTTTGACTACATGCTGAAAGACAAAAAAGTAACCCTATAATTAAAAAATGCTTCATATTCAGTTATTACAATCTCGCAACTCTAAATGTCGTCTTGGCAATTTTAATAAGTTTACCATTAATATTGTTATGTTATAACATAGCTTATGAGTTTAAAAGTTCTTCCTCAAAATTTACATTCCTCCCTATCCTTATCAAATACGGATTATATATGGCGATTAGCAATCAAGACCTGAGAAAAGCAGGACTAAAAGTCACTCTTCCGCGAATAAAAATTTTAGAAATATTAGAAAACTCAAGTCCTCACCATCTGAGTGCAGAGGATATTTATAAAAAACTCTTAGAACAAGATGAAGATGTTGGACTAGCGACGGTTTATCGTGTCTTAACTCAATTTGAAATGGCAGGTATTATTCAACGCCATAACTTTGATCATAATCATGCCCTATTTGAAATAAAACAAGATACTTCCCACGATCATCTTGTATGTCAAAAAACAAACCAAATCATTGAGTTTAAGAATGAAGAAATTGAAAAATTACTTTTAAGTATTGCAGAAAATCATGATTTCCAACTCACAGGACATTCTCTAATCTTATTTGGATATTGTAGAAATTCCAAAAAATAAAATAGAAAATTGAGTATTTATCGGTTCTTATCAAGGCCGGACTAGAAACAATACTCATTATATGTTATGTTATAACATAACATATAATACTTGCTTTCCAATATGAATGCCTCGCAACTCCCAGATATCTCGTCTGCGCCTTTTCTTCACACACATACCTATCCTCTTGATTGGGTCGGAATGGAAAATATTGCTTTGCCCATTCAAATTCAAAACACACTGTGTGCCAGTAAAGTAAATGCCTATGTCAGCTTAGATGATCCTCAGGCCAAAGGCATCCATATGTCTAGACTGTATACTCGACTGCTGGAGCTCCATTCACTGCCTGACCTAACTTTAAATCACATTTATCAAACACTTCAGGATTTCTTAGCAAGTCATACTGAGCTCTCTCAACAAGCCCGCCTTGATATTCAAGCGGAGTTTAACTTAGAACAACCTGCTTTAATCAGTGTACTATCGGGCTGGAAAAGCTATCCCTTCAGCTTATGCTGTCAGTTAAATGAGCATACTTTTGAAGCTGAATTAGCAATAGAAATCACCTATTCTTCAACCTGTCCTTGTTCTGCGGCTTTGGCACGAGACCTCATTCAAAAAAGCTTTCAAGATGCCGTTGATACAAAAAAAATAAATCCACAAAACACGGATGATGTCATGGCGTGGTTAGGTACAACAGACGCGATTGTAGCAACACCACACAGCCAAAGAAGTTTTGCTCAGCTACGTTTTAAATTAGACCCTTGCTTACAGTCTATTCCAATTCGACAATTCATTTCCCATGCAGAACAAGCCTTGGCAACACCCGTTCAGACTGCTGTCAAACGTGTAGATGAGCAGGCATTCGCATTAGCAAATGGTCAAAATTTAATGTTCTGTGAAGATGCTTTACGCCGCTTATACCACGCATTTGTCAACTACTCAGGTATTGCAGGATTTAACTTTAAAGTCATCCATGCTGAAAGCTTACATGCCCACGATGCAGTCGCGCAGGGTTCATGGCAATGGTAAGTTCGACAATTTTTCTAGACATCGAACAAGGAAAGATGGGGCAATGTTATGAACTGGCAAGCATTATTGATGCCATTCCCTGGAACAAGGATGGATTAATCACTGCAATCGCACAAGATATACAGAGTAAAGATGTCTTAATGCTTGCTTGGATTAACCGTGATGCACTACTTGAAACCCTGAATACAAGACAGGTTTGCTATTGGTCTCGCTCGCGGCAGCGCTTATGGCGAAAAGGCGAAAGTTCAGGACATCGTCAAAAACTCATTGAAGCCAGACTTGATTGCGACGGTGACAGCATTCTCTTTTTGGTCGAACAGACTGGACCCGCCTGCCACACTGATCGTCCCAATTGTTTTTATCTTGGATTAAACAAACAACACGCCACAATTTTAACTCAGCCCATCATTTAGCCAATTTATACAACATCGAAGACATTACCATGATTCGTAAAAATCCAACTGGTCATCTCCCTATCATTGACCAATCCGCTTATATTGATCAAACCGCAATTATCTGTGGAAAAGTCATCATTGAAGCTAACGTATTTGTCGGTCCTTATGCAGTGATCCGTGCAGATGAAGTAGATGAAAATGGCGACATGCAACCCATCATTATCGGTGAAAATTCAAATATCCAAGATGGTGTTGTCATTCATTCAAAAGCAGGTGCACAAGTCACAATTGGAAAAAACTCATCCATCGCCCATCGTTCGATTGTTCATGGTCCATGTGTGATTGGTAACCGCGTATTTGTCGGCTTTAACAGCGTCTTATTCAACTGTAAAGTCGGTGATCATAGTGCCATCCGTCATAATGCAGTGGTCGATGGTCGCGATTTGCCTGAATCATTTTATGTACCTGCGATGAGTTATATCAATGCTCGAACGGACTTAAGTCAGTACCCTCCAATCGATATTTCTATCAGTGAATTTTCTGAAAGTGTGGTGAGCACCAATATTGAGTTGGTACAAGGTTATAAGGCATTACAAAATGAATTTTAGACAACTCCCCAATCTAATTATACGTAATGCGAATATGGTTAATGAGGGGCAGCAACAAATTTGTGATGTGCTCATTCAGCAAGGTCGTATTAGTAAAATCCAATCTAATATAACGGGTATCTACAATGCCAAAAGCATCGAGGCTGATGGAGCATGGTTACTCCCAGGCATGATTGATGATCAAGTCCATTTCCGTGACCCAGGCTCACCACAAAAAGGGCGTTTTGTCTCAGAGTCTTTGGCAGCTGCGATAGGTGGAATTACCAGTATCATGGATATGCCAAATACCAATCCTCCTACATTGGACTTAACTGCACTACACTATAAAAAAGGAATTGCAGCCCAACATAGCATAGCCAATTATGCATTTCACTTTGGTGTAAGTGCACAAAATTTAGAGATTGTTGAAGCACTTGATCCTAAATTGGTCAGCGGTGTTAAAGTCTTTATGGGAGCATCAACGGGTAATATGCTGGTTGATGATCCAAAGATTTTAGAACGCTTATTTGCTAATGTACCCACTATTTTATTAACACATTGCGAATCCACGCCACGGATTAAACAACTGGAAGCGTTTTATCGTGATCAATATGGCGAAGATGTCCCTGCATACCTACATCCTAAAATCAGGGATAAACAAGCCTGTTTTGAAAGCTCGCGGTTAGCCGTATCACTCGCTGAAAAATTCGGTACACAGTTACATGTGCTACATCTGACAACAGCAAAAGAACTTTGCTTATTTAAAAATTTGCCATTGGACAAAAAGCATATTACTGCTGAAGTATGTATACATCACTTAACTTTTGATGAATCTGATTATGCTGATTTAGGCCATTTAATAAAATGTAATCCAGCTATTAAGACTAGCAATGACAAACAGGCGCTTATTGAGGCAGTTTCTAATAGCCATCGTCTTGATATTATTGGTACAGATCATGCACCGCATACATGGCAAGAAAAACAACAATCTTATTTTAATGCCCCTTCAGGCTTACCTCTAGTTCAACATGCATTACCTGCATTATTAGAATTAGTGGCAGATCAAAAACTATCGATTGAAACACTGGTAAGAAAAACCTCACATCAGGTTGCTGATTTATTCCGCATTAAAGATCGAGGTTATATCCGTGAAGGTTATTGGGCAGATTTAGTCCTCATCCGTGAAAATCATCAAAAACAATCTGTAGCTGAACAAACCAATTATATGCGTTGCGGCTGGACACCCTTCCAAAAGAAAACATTCCGCCATCTGGTGGATACAACCATCATTTCTGGTCAACTCGCATGGCATCAACAGCAACCTTATCTTAACTGTCAGGGTCAAGCTTTAGAAATTGACCGCTAATCTGCAATAGCCTTACCCGTATTTAGATGACTCTATATGAATATCCAGTTTAATTTTCTTGGTTCAACTCACCATTTTCAACTCGAACAATCCATGGCGATTTCTGAGGTTTTGTCTCGTTTCAAAATTCAAAGCTATAAAAAAGCTTTTCTCGCTAAAGTTGACGCTCATTTCGTTGATTTACACTATGTTATCCAGCATGACTGTCACATCGAACTTTTCAGTCTGAACGATGACAATCATTTAAATCTACTACGACACTCCTATGCTTATCTATTGGCACAGGCTGTCCATCAGTTATACCCTTCTGCTCACCCCGTAGAATATAAGATTACTGATTATGGTATTTATTGTGACTTCGCCGATACTCCATCCTTTAATCAGGATGATTTGCAACAAATTGAACTGAAAATGCATGAGTGGGTACAACAACATTTAGATATACGCACAGAAAAGATTACGTCCGATCAAGCCGCTGATTTTTTTAAACAGCAAAATTCTGATTTTAAATATCAACACTTAAAAAATATGAGTGATTTAAGCACATTATATTTTCATCAAAATAATGATTTCTCTGATGTTTACTTATGTCCACTTGTTCCAAATACTGAATTTTTAGAACATTTTAAAGTGACTCATGTTTCTGGTGCATATTGGCAAGGCGACTCTACAAACCCTATGTTGCAACGAATTTATGTCACATGTTGGGCTGACCAAAAACAATTAAAAAAACATTTAAAGCAAGTTGAAGAAGCAGCAAAACGAGATCATCGTAAATTAGCACAGCAACTTGATTTGCTACATTTTGATGATAAAGCACCTGGTGCCGTATTCTGGCATGCGAAAGGCTGGAAATTATTTCAGTTATTGACAGATTATTTACGCCAGCAACAAGATGATGCGGGTTATATTGAAGTTAATACTCCCGATGTCATGGATCGTGAGCTTTGGGAAATTTCGGGACACTGGCAAAACTATCAGCAGCACATGTTTACCACAGTCACTAAAGATCAGCGGAGTTACGCGCTTAAGCCAATGAGTTGTCCTGGCGCAGTTTGTCTATATGCACATGAATTAAGAAGTTATAGAGACTTACCGTTACGCATGGCAGAATTTGGTAAAGTTCATCGCTATGAGCCATCTGGCTCTTTACATGGATTAATGCGCGTTCGCCATTTTACCCAAGATGATGCCCATATTTTTTGCACTGACAGCCAGCTTTTATCTGAATGTAAAGATACGATTGCTCTCATTTATAAAATTTATGAACAATTTGGTTTCAATGAAATTTCGATCAAATTATCCACACGTCCTGATCATCGTGTCGGTAAAGATGAAATTTGGGATTTTTTAGAAAATACACTAAAACAATCTCTTGAACAGCTTGATATCCCTTATACCTTAAATATCGGTGAAGGTGCATTTTATGGTCCCAAACTTGAATTTACCTTAAAAGATGCTATTGGTCGTGAATGGCAATGCGGGACGATTCAGGTTGATTTAAATTTACCAGAACGTTTTGATATTCATTACATTGATGAAAATAATCAAAAACAACGACCTGTGATGTTACATCGGGCTTTATTTGGATCTTTTGAACGCTTTATTGGTATTTTAATTGAACACTATGTGGGACATTTCCCATTTTGGCTTGCACCGGTTCAAATCGCAATTTTACCAATTACAGATGCACAACATGATTACGCCAAACACGTCCAAGACTCGCTTAAAAAGTATGGCTTTAGGGCAACATTAGATTTAAGTCAAACGAAATTGAACTATAAAATCCGTGAAAATACGCTACAAAAAATACCTTATCTGATCATCATTGGTGAGCAGGAAGCACAACTATCATCTGTTCGAATACGTGCGCAAAATGGAGTAGATTTAGGAGATTTTCAATACTCTGAGTTACTCGATTTTTTTAATAATACATCTACAAGCTAATCTAAGGTGTGTTGAGAATGAACGAGAGTTAATTACGCTCACACAAATATAAATCATGGCGGCAAAATTTGAGTCTATTTTATCACTACGCATGGCAATACGTTTGAATTCTTTCAATTTTCAAAGTAATTTTCGATGAAATGCCGCCATTTATACATACAACGATCAAATATACGCTGAACTTTACGCTTGGCTTTTCGGAGAATAACTGCTTTTACTCCACGATGATCAAGCTCCTTCAATAACTAAGCTACATCAAAAGCTTTATCTACTAATAATGCCTGAAAATCTATATCTTTAATCAGTGACTTAACTTCAGCAAGATCATGAGATTGTCCGGGCATTAAGCGGAATTTAACCAAATTTCCCAAACTCTCGACTAAGGCAAGGATTTTAGTAGTCATTCCATCTTCTGATTGACCAATCGCTTAGGAATAGCTCTCCCTTTTGCACCATGGCGTATTCAAGATCAGAATCCACATTGACTAATTCAAAAATTCTCGAATACACGGGCTTTCACCCAGCAGTATCAACCTTTTAAAACAGTATTCAATTTGCCAAAATCATATGGTAAATCTCTCCATCGACTACCTCTAAGTGCAGTCCACAATAAAGCTTCTAGAAATAATCTATTATTTGTACCGATCCGACCCCGATCTGTGACTTTACCGAGGCAGAGTAGTTCCATTTTTTCTCATTGAGCATCTGTAAATAGGTATCTATCCATAACGAAACTATAAACGGAATAGTTTTATTGACCTAATTCTGAACACACCTTAATACTTCAATTTAAAGCATTCGAAAATATCGGTCTTCCCAATTCCCATTAAACTCAAAGAGTGAATAACTTTTTGGCTGCTATTCAGCTGGTCTTCAAGCCTGTTTAACTTGGCAGGACATATCCCTTTTCCTTAATTAAACGTACTGCTGCATCACAAACTTCCGTATCATAAATCGTCCCGCGTCCACGTAAGATTTCTGCCAGGGCCACCTCAACCCCCAAAGCCGCACGATAAGGACGATGCGAAGCCATTGACTCAATCACGTCTGCCACGGTCAGAATACGGGCCTCAGGATGGATCTCATCACCTTTTAATCCTTTAGGATAACCGGTACCATCCATCCGTTCGTGATGCTGGCCAATGATTTCAGCAATCGGAATATTGAAAGGAACATCCTTAAGAATTTCATAACCGGCTTGTGCATGGCCTTTCATCATTTCCATTTCCAGATGAGTCAGACGAGAAGGTTTGGTCAGAATCTCGGAAGGAATAGAAATTTTACCAATGTCATGTACCAGTCCAATTTCTTCCATCTGCAGACAGCGTTTTTCATCCCAGCCCATTTCTTTGGCAATCGCACTGGCAATCAAACCGACACGGCGTTCATGCCCTGCAGTATAAGGATCGCGCAATTCCACCATGATCGATACCGCCTGCAAGGTGCCATACATGGTGGCCTCCAGCTGTTCCAGCTGCCGGGCAATCTGGTCCTGTGCCTGCTTTTGCTCGGTAATGTCCTGTGCCATAACAATTTCGGCAGGCAAGTCATCGTCCCAAGTAATGTGACGGCTATGCAAAGAAAATTCCCGGATCTGACCATTTCGATGTCGGAACGGAACGATAGATGGCATACTGAAATGCTCTGCCGCCTGTATCCTATCCTCAGCTTGGTGAATCAACGCCAGCGTGTCTGCAGCCGCATCGCTAAACTCCAAAATATTATGTCCGTTGAGCTCGGCGGCAGATCTACCTAGCATATTGGCATAACTTGGATTGACGTATAAATATTGATTGTCGCGCAGTACATACATTCCGACCACTGTTTGTTCAACCATGCCACGGAACCGCTGCTCGCTGTCTCTTAATGCCTGCTCGGTTTGCCGGATGGTGGTCAGATCAGCCCAGGCCAAAATCGCATCATTACCGACAATCGCCAGCGTACGCTGCGCAATACGCTGACTACCATCTTTAGCTACTAGGGTAACTTCAGGAAACTGCACCTGTTTGCCGTTTTTCGCCAACTGCAAGGCCGCTTGCCAGCTCCGCTGCATCAACTGTCTTTGTTCTGCATCTGGTGCCACTTTTTTCAACCAAGCTTCCCGGTCCTGAAAATCCTCTAAGCTGTATCCCAGCCATTTTTCATAGGCCAGATTGACTGCAAGAATGCGTTCATCCAGTATGGAAATAATATGCATCGGTACTGGCGACTGCAAAAACACCTGCTGGAAACGCTGTTCCATCTGCTGCGAATAGGTTTCGGCCGTTTGACGCTGCTGCTCAGCTGCAAAACGCTCCAACGCAAATGAAATATCTCTGGAGAGATTTTGCAGCAGCTGAATTTGCTCTTGATCAAATTCCACTTGGCCCGTGGTGTACAGCCCAACCAGTCCCCAGAAATGGCCTTGTAACAGCAACGGCGTTAATGCCGCTTGATGGATCTGCTCCTGTTTTAAATATTGTCTCCAGGTCCGGTATTCCGGAGAAACACCCTTATCAGGATCATTGACCAATGTATAGCTATAAACATCCACATCAGGGCTGGTATTTTTCAACTGATTCAACGGAGTATTCTGATCCTGCTGCAAGGCAGTCTGCAAAGTGGGCAAAATATTAGCGCTAATATTATGATGGAACTGAATCACCAGTGGACTGTCCGCCTGATCGTCAACCTTCAGCGCAATCAGAATTTTGGCAAAACTACCCAGCTTCAGCAGTACCTGCTGCAACTCAGTCAGCAACTGCTGCTGGTTCTGACTATGCGCAATCACCCGGTTGGTTTCACTAAGCAGCTGGTACAGATAGGTTAAACGTGCTACCCGCCCCTGGGACTGTAACCGGATATAAACATTGGTAATCTGGCTGGTGATGTGATCGATTAGACTCTGCTCTTCATCCAGAAAAGCGGGCGTATCCGGTGCCTGAGCATACCAAATTGTTAAGTTTCCGAATTTCTGGGTGTCATTGGCAAAGGCCGACTGCAGATAGGGCGTTTCGGCAGGAGGTTCAGTGCCAAAAATACCCCAGTCACTGTCAATCCTCAGATGAATCCTTTCCGGAGAGGAAAAGCCGGAAGGGATGATTTCCATGGCTTTCTGCAACAGTTCAGTCATGCCCGTATGCGTGTGGTTGCAGAGCTGGTTGATCTGGTTCAGACAACGTACTTCTTTAACCCTTTCCTGCAGATCCTGCAGTAAAAGCTGGCGGTCTGTAATATCATGCACCACCATAACCCAGACCGGTTTTTTGCCCAGGCGTTCTGCAAAGGGGGCGACATGACACTCAACCGTTTTGCGGTCCGGCAAGGTCAACTGGATTAAAAACTCTTGCGGTGCCTGCTGCAGCCTGGAACAGACCGGACAATCCTCGGCCTTTACACGAGGATCATGCACCAGTTCATGCACGGAAGATCCGGTCAATTGTGCCGCAGCAATACCGTGTAGCCGGGCTGCCGCCAAATTGACCTGCTGAATGCTTTGGTCGGAACTGACAATATAGGTCGGATCCGGAATGGTGTCATAGGTGCTGGCCGCCTTGGACAGCATACTAAAAGGTTCTTTGATGGTCGACTCGACCAGTGCCATATAAATGAACCAGTAGGAATAAACTTTCAGGATATGCCCCAGCAGATTGGCATCGGCATATACGGACACATATTGGGTAAAGGTAAATTCAGAGGCCATCATGGTCAGCATGGAAAGACTGACCCCAAATGTCAGTTGCGGCGATAAATATTCGCGGCGCTGCCAGACCAGTATCAGCGCCAGTGCCAGCACCGCAATAATCAGATATTCACTGTAAATTTTAAAAGGGGTCAGGCCTTGCCCATCAACAAAGGCGGTGGGGAAGAAACCCAGCATGACTGCAGTCACAATCCCGGCACTGAGCAGACCAAAAAACAGATTCAGCGGGATAGGCTTGATCGCGCGTGTCAGCATGAATGGTGCGACGAGCATGGTCAAAGCCTGCAACAGGCGGGCGCCAATCCATAATTGTGTGGCCTGATTGGCACTGTCCACAGGAAGAATCTGCATGCCTTTGTAAAGCAAAGTATGGAACAGATCAATAAATCCACACCAGCCAATGGCAATCGCAATGAAAACTACAAAATAATTTTTAGTAAAATGCCGCGATACTACAGTCACTATCAGTGCTGTAAGCGCGATAATGATGGAAATCAGTTCCGCGATGGTATGGGTAAAGACGAAACCAAAACTTTGATTGGTCCACCAGATCAGCAAGGCAAAAATCGTCGGAGGAATGATCATCATATAAGGAGAAATAAACGACTTAAGGTCGAATACATCCGGTGAAAATAAGTCACGAGATGATTTAGGCATAAAGTTCCCCAATAAAGTTCGAAAATGGCCTTATGTCATAGCGCTGTTTAAAATTTTGTATTGTCTGAAAATTCACATGTTTATTATAACATTAGGCCGGTGTAAATAATCCGTGAATACCTTGCATGAGAGCTGCCTACAGCTAATCTTTATATCAAATACCTCAACTCTCTCCGTCATGTTTGCATCAGTTAGATACCTGAACGCGTGCAGTTACGTCCCTCACGCTTGGCCTGATACAGCTGCTGATCTGCCATTTTCAGTACCTCTTCCACATCCTCAGAACTATGCGGCCAATAAGCAATACCAATTGAAATGGTGACGATGCCAATTTCCTCGATTTCCGTGATTTCAACTGCCTTTCGTAGTCGTTCTGCCGCCTGAAAAACGGTGATCGGGTCTGAAGCAGCCATTAAAATAATAAACTCCTCTCCCCCTGAACGGCAGCAGATGTCATTGTCACGAAAATGATATTTCATCAGTCTGGCCAGTCTTTGTAAGACAATATCGCCTTTGTCATGGCCATAGCTGTCATTTACCTTGGCGGATTCAAGCGGCAAGTGCAACAGTATAAAAACCAGCCATAACTTCACTCGGTGTATACCAACCTAGTGTTTTTCTAGGACGATGGTTGAGTGCAAATTCTATCTGCTCTATTTGTTCGTTTG
>NZ_VPCP01000066.1:0-17395 GCF_013418145.1 Acinetobacter sp. YH12201
AGAAAGCGATTTACACTATCATGCGAGATGTTATAAGTCTCGGCAAGTTGTGTGCAGCTAATAGAGTTCGGTTCTGTCATGAGAAAGCCCATATAAATGGGTAGAGTACAAGTTGCTGTAGAAGCATGTTTAATTCGTCTGATCACAGATACTTTATAAAGTATTTTAATACTTTTTTGAATCCGTCAATGCGTAAGTCCTATAATAAAAACAATTTGAATGAACCTAATTGGGGGGATCGAATGGCTAAATTTTTGAATACCAGTGGAACAAATTTCTTTCTAGAAGAACTAATTAAAAATGCCAAAGAACGCTTAATTCTTATTAGTCCTTATCTACGTCTTAATGACCGCATTAAAGAATTACTAGAAGATAAAGACCGTCTTAAAATTGATATTCGGATTGTATATGGCAAAAGTGACTTACATCCCGATGAAATTAAATGGCTGCAGAAACTCGATTATGTACGCCTGAGTTTTTGTAAAAATCTCCACGCAAAATGCTATCTAAATGAATCTGAATGTATTATTTCCAGCTTAAACTTATATGAGTTTAGTCAGGTCAATAATAATGAAATGGGCATTTTAATTCGTAAGTATGAAGATGGGGATGTTTTCAAAGAGGCTTATGAGGAAGCACAGCGTATTATTCGAATCAGTGATGAAGTGCGTATTACTTTAGACGAAGTTAAAACTGAACAGCCTTCTGAAGATAACGAAGAAACAAATACAGATAATTTTTCAAAACTTACCACTTCAAAGCTTGCAGCTAAACACAAGATTAAAACAGCTGATTTATTAGAAAAACTGGTTAAAAAAGGCTTACTCACATTGAATGATAATGGCAAACACTATCTTACTGATCAAGGAAAGTCGTTAGGAGGTGAATTTAGATCAAGCCAATACGGCGGTTATTTTCTTTGGACAGAGAATATAGAGCTTTAATAAAGAAACCCGCAATTGTGGGTTTCTTTATATGTAAATAATAACTTAAAAACTAAACCGCCAGATCCGCCAGATTACCTTTCTGTTCTAACCAGTGTTTACGGTCTGATGAGCGTTTTTTCGCAAGTAATTTATCCAGTAGACCGGCAGTAAAATGCGCATCATCTAAATCAAGCTGCACCAAACGACGGGTATTCGGGTCCATTGTGGTTTCACGTAACTGGCTGGCATTCATTTCACCCAAACCTTTGAATCGGGTGATTTGCGGATTTTTACTTTTGCATTTTTTCAGAATGCTTTCCAGCTCGTCTTCATCCAGCGCATAGTGCACATCCTTGCCATCATCAATACGGAACAATGGCGGCATGGCTACAAACAGATGCCCTTCTTCCACCATGGCCGGAAAGTGTTTCACAAACAGGGCACAGAGCAGGGTCGCGATATGCAGACCATCAGAATCGGCATCGGCCAGAATACAGATTTTACCATAGCGCAGTTCGGACAGGTCATCACTGCCCGGGTCCACCCCAATCGCAATGGCAATGTCATGCACTTCCTGAGAACCCAGAACTTCATCAGAAGAGACTTCCCAGGTATTCAGGATTTTCCCGCGAATCGGCATGATTGCCTGGAAATTCTTGTCACGTGCCTGCTTAGCAGAACCGCCTGCAGAATCACCTTCCACAATAAAGAGTTCCGATTCTTCCAGGGTATGTCCTACACAGTCGGCCAATTTACCCGGGAGTGCAGGTCCGGAAACAATCTTCTTCCTTTCAACTTTTTTTGCCGCTTTTAAACGGCGACCCGCCTTGGCAATTGCCAGTTCAGCCAGCTGCATGGCAATGTCTGAATTCTGGTTGAGCCACAGTGCAAAAGCATCTTTGGCGATATTCAGTACAATGCCTGAGGCTTCACGGCTCGACAGGCGCTCTTTGGTTTGACCGGAAAATTGTGGTTCCTGAAATTTTAACGACAGAATGTAGTTCACCCCATCCCAGACATCTTCGGCAGACAGTTTCAGATTACGTGGCAACAGGTTACGCAGTTCACAGAACTCACGCATAGCATCGGTGACCCCTGAACGCAGACCATTGACATGGGTACCCCCTTGCGCGGTTGGAATCAGGTTGACATAGCTTTCCTGAATTTGTTCGCCACCTTCAGCATTCCAGCAAATCGCAAATTCGGCGCTGGCACGTTCAGCTTCGCCAGTAGCCACAAAAGCTGGACTTGGAATGATTTCCCGGTCTTGCAGCTCATCCATCAAATAATCAACCAGACCATTTTCGAACTGCCAGCTGATCTTTTCATCATTGATCTGGTCTACATAATTGATTTCCAAACCTGCCGCTAATACGGCTTTGGCTTTTAAATTATGTTTTAAAGCCTTGAGGGCAAACTTGGGCGAATCAAAATATTTGGCTTCTGGCCAGAAATGTACTGTGGTACCGGTCGCACGTTTCGGTGCCTTGCCTTGCAGTACTTCAAGCGGTGCAACCGGTTCACCGTGCTCAAAGGTCATTTTATACAGGTTGCCCTGACGCTGAACTTCCACTTCCACCCGGTCAGATAGGGCATTGACCACTGAAATCCCTACCCCATGCAAGCCGCCCGAAAACTGGTAGTTATCGGTACTGAATTTACCGCCAGCATGCAACTTGGTCAGAATAATTTCAATTCCGCTCTGGCCATATTCCGGATGAATATCCACCGGCATCCCCCGGCCATTGTCTTCAACTGACAGGGAACCGTCTTTATACACTGTGACGGTAATTTTATTGGCATGTCCGGCAAGTGCCTCATCCACAGCATTATCAATGACTTCTTGCGCCAAATGGTTTGGACGAGTGGTATCGGTATACATACCCGGACGACGACGTACCGGATCTAAACCAGATAAAACTTCAAGTGATTGAGCCGTATATTGAGACACGTTGTACTGTTTCCTTAATTTATACAATCCGATAAAAACTGTAAGGCCATCGGTATTTTGTCTGCGAAATTTTCCATCGCATGGTTGCCATCTGCTTCGGTAATCAGCATGGACTGATGCGGAGCATTGCTATAATAGCGCTGTGCTTCACGATAATCCAAAACTTCATCACCTTGTTGTAATAACACTAAAATTTTGTCTGCATCTTGCACAAATGGCACTGCCATCTGCTCAAGCTGATCCAGATGACTATCATCCAATGTCCATTCAGCATTCACCACATAGGGAATCTGCTCGGCACCAAACAAGTCGCGGAACAGTTGCCATGGTCGCATAGCCGGATTAATTAAAACAGCCGGAACGCCATACTTTGCGACCAGCTGTGTCGCATAAAAGCCTCCTAGACTGCTCCCCACCAGCACCACCCGGTCCAGACTTTCAATCATGGCAGCCACATGCGCCATGGTCTGCTCTGGCGGCATGTTGAGATCCGGCAGATGAACCTGAACATTGCTGTGCTGCTGACAGTAGTCTTTAATCTGCCGGCCTTTTATGGATAAAGCACTGCTTTGAAATCCATGTAAATAAATGATGTTCATGGTTTTTATTGCATCATGGTCAAATTTAAACTAGATTTATTTTATCCCTGAGTCTTCGCCACCCATCTGTTTTAATGTAGATATAGCCAGGATTGTCAGACAAAAAAATTAATACCGAAGCGCAATCATCGTTATTGTAAAAGCTGTTCGAGATGAACGATATAAAATGAAAAGTTAAGAGTTTATACCGTGATCCCAAGAAAAAATAAAGGGTATGGGAAACATGGTCTCAAAAAGGACAGGATCAAATGCCGAGTTTAACCCCATTACATGAAACCTATTGTAGATGGGACCGTACACCACCCAGTCAGGCTGATGTATTGGAAGGTCTCGCACAACTGGTCACGACTCGTCTCAACGACGTCATGCAGGAGCTGATCCAGGCGATTCAACGTGAAATTTTAATTAGCCTGTTTGGCATGAGTGAACAACGCTCGAAAAAATTGCAAAAAATTCCTTATATCGAAAAACTGTATCAGTTTTCCTACGATACTCTGCTTAATTACGGATCGTATCTTTTGGCACCAGGTTTACGTCAAATTATTGAAAAATATCCAAAATTACATGACAAACCGCTAACACCTGCACTGCATTTTCTCGTCGGAGTGCTCAACGGGGTGCTGGGTGATTATTTATTAAAATATCAGAACCCGATGGCACTGCCGATGGTACTGTATGACCACTATGGTGGACTGCAAAAAGGGGATTTATCCGGTCGCGTGGTCATTTTTGTACATGGCTTGTGCATGAACCATCTGGACTGGAGCAACACGCAATATGGCGGTATTGGCGAAAAATTGTTGGCGCAACGTGACAATAACACCATGCTGTACCTGAACTACAATAGTGGACGTCGTATCTCGGCCAATGGCCGTAGTCTTTCCCATACCCTAGAAGATTTGATTCGTCGCAATCCGCGCATTACCAGCATTGATTTAATTGGCCACAGCATGGGCGGCCTGGTCTTACGCAGTGCCCTGTTTTACGGCAAACAGAACATGTATCAATGGATACATCTGACCGAGAACCTGGTCTGCCTAGGTTCTCCGCATCATGGTGCAGTCTTGGAACGTTTCGGGTTTATCCTGCAAGACAAACTCGGACATTTTCCCTTTGTGAAAATCATCCGGCATATTGTCAATATCCGCAGCAATGGCATTCTGGATTTGCGCTATGGCAGTGTTCGCGATGATGACTGGGAACATAATCATGCCCGGATTGGCGGCATGGATGACAACCGTAAACCGGCTCCCCTACCGAAACATATTAATACTTACCTGGTTGCCGGCACCATTGAATATGAAAACAAAAAGAATCGAACCTTAAAGGTGCTGGGGGACTATCTGGTCAGTGTAGACAGTGCTTTGGGTGAACATCCAAATCCGCGCTTTCATCTGAAAGTGCCCCAATCCCATAAAGCGATCTTTTATGGCTTAAGTCATTTTGAAATCAACTATCATTCCAGTGTGGCGGAACAGATCGTGAAATGGTTCTACCCGCCGCAAAATGAACAGGTCAAAGAAGAAGTGCATGAATACCGCATGCAGCTGGAAGATTTGTCAGGTATTGCACTGACTTAAGTAAAAAATAAAAAAGCCAACGTTCGGTTTAATGCCAGTCAGTTAAGAAATTGACTGGTATTTTCTTTTTTAAATTCATGACTGTATTTGATATGTGGGAAAGTCATCCGCAACTGTTTGAGGCCGGACTACATTAAAAAATGATTGTTTCTGCGATAAATTTGCGAGTTGATAGTGGTTGACGAGTTTTGCGGATGACAAATGCCTTTGGTTACTTTGGGCGAAACCAAAGTAACAGATGAGCTGCAAGGGTTTGATTTAAAATGGTAAGACTCCGCCATGAATCACTAAAAAGTTAAGGAGTTTATTTCTAAACTCCTTAACTGATCAGCATTACAACATTCAGTTGGCTTTTTTATATACCTCTTTATTTTTTCTTGGCTGTTTTATTGGCTGTTTTATTGGTCATCCCTGGATAGTGACGCAATAGTTGCCACAGGCTGATCAAGGCAAGTACGGCAAAGAAAGCCAATGACCATACCGGAAGCGATAGTCCAAACAAAGTCCAGTCAACCTTGGCACATTCACCCGAACCTTTCAGCACCTGTTCAAATACCGACTTTAACGGCAAAGTATCCAACCAATAATCTAAACCTGGACCACAGCTCGGCACCTGATCGGGTGGCAAATTTTGCAGCCAGACATGACGTGCAGCCACCCCTGCGGACCAGAGGATACTAAGCGTACCCAACAAAGCATAAAAACGCTTAAATGCATTTGAAATGGGGTTATGCAGGAAAGCGATCAGGGAAATAATCCCCAGCCCAATTAGACCTATACGCTGAAAAACGCAGAGTGGACAAGGCTCAAGCCCTTGTCCATGCTCTAAATACAACGCAAATGCCATCCCCACGACACTGGCTAAAAATAAAAAACCACTCACGAAGCGATAACTCCATTGCATGGCAAATCCTCTTAATTTTTATCGATAATCGGCAAGATATTGCTCAAAACTGATGCTCGTATCTTGTTCCAGTTGCTGTTGCTGTTGCAATGACTGCCCCGCCAAACCATCAAAATAAGCCAGCGTATCCGGGCTTAAAGGGTGCTGTTCATAAGTTGCTGCATGTTGCAGCGCCATCATACTGCCAAAACCCCATGTCCCGCCATATTCCAAAGTATCGGCTATAACCTGGGCAGACAGGGTTTCATCTACTTCATCAATACGATTGAGCATGACCACCAGGGCTGCTGAATACATTTGGGTATCATAAGTCGCATCCAGTAAATCAGCCCAAGGCTGCATTTTGATGACCTGCGCACGTGCCCAATCCTCAATCGGATGTTTCCCAGCTGCATCCAGAATAGCGGCATTCGGTGCACGGCCACGATTGACCACTTCGGCCTGATTACGCTCAATCCGTTCCTGTTCCGGATCGAGTAAATCCGGGCTGTCTTGTAGCAAGCAATGCAGTGCCAAGACTTCCAGAAATGCTGCCGTGTTTTCATCAATTCCGATTGGACTGTACGGATTGACATCGACTGCGCGCAGTTCCACATAACCGACTCCGCGATTTTGCAGTGCCTGGGATGGTGTTTCTCCTGCTTGAGGCACCTGCTTCGGACGGATTAAGCTGTAGTATTCATTTTCAATTTGCAACACATGATCATTGATTTGAATCGGTTCACCGTGTTCATCATTGAGCCCCAAACGGCTAAAAGGTGCATAAGGCGTTTTCACGGCTTTTTGCAAACCCTCCAGATAACCCGACAGGTTGTTGTAGTGAATACCCAATTGCTTCTGGGCAGAATTCTGATAGCCAAAATTGCCCATCCGCAGTGCTGTTGCATAAGGCAAGAACAGGGTACCTTTTAACAAAGGCAACAGATGATGGTCACGTCCGGTCATGAAGCACTGGCAGACCGAAGGGCTAGCCCCCAACAGGAACATCACCAAGGGCGTTAGACGAATGAAATTACGGATCAAGCCAAAGTAACGGTGACTGCGATAATCCTGCAAATTGAGACTTTTTAGATCTTCATTGCTTTCATGCTGTTGCAGTGCTTCAAACAGTTGATCTGGAAAAGATAAATTATAATGCACCCCGGAAATGGTTTGCATACGGCGACCATAACGCACCCCTAAACCACGGCGATATAAAGTCTTGAATCGTCCAATATTAGAACTACCATATTGGGCTAAACGAATGCTTTTTTCGTCATCATCCAGCATGCAGGGCATCGACAAGGGCCAGAGTTTTTCCCCATTTTCCAGATGACGGTGTGTAACGGCATGAATATCGGCCAGATAATCGAGTGCTTTTTCAATACTGTCTTGTGGAGGAGTAATAAATTCCATCAAGGCTTCAGAATAGTCAGTGGTGATATGCGGATGTGTTAATGCAGAACCAAGTGCCTGAGGATGTGTTGCCTGGGATAAAAAGCCATTGCTTTGCATACGCAGGCTTTCACGTTCAATACCGCGCAACATGCCCTTAAACAGCGAAGAATCCACCCAAGTTGGTACCATAACTTGAGAGGTCGATTCGGGTTGACTCATTAACAATCTCGCTTATCGGAAGATAACTACTAAATAAAACTACTAAAATAAAATCATCAGTTTATATCAGTATAACGTGATTTTTGGCTGCTACATTACACCCTGTATAGTTTTCAAGCAAAACGTCAATTTTATTTCTGGCAAATTTTTATCACAAAGATACTGTATAAGACATCTGAATTTTGTGTTTGTATTGAATAATAAGTGCTAAGGATTTGTAAATATTATGAATTATCCAGATGTTTTGGACTTTTGGTTTAATCCGGAAACCCAGCCGCTGTGGTTTGCAAAAAGTGATGATTTTGATGCACTGATCAAGCAAAAGTTTTATGACATTCACCAAAAGGCGGCACAAGCCGAACTGTGGTCATGGCGTAAAACGGCTGAAGGCCGCCTGGCTGAAATTATTATTCTGGATCAATTCTCACGTAACCTGTTTCGGGATCAAGCTCAGGCCTTTGCCCAGGACCCCTTAGCCTTGGCTCTGGCGCAAGAAGCCATTAGCCTGGATTTGGATAAACAATTAAGTCCAGAACAACGTACGTTTTTATATATGCCCTTTATGCACAGTGAATCGAAACTGATCCACGAATTCGCGTTAAAATTATTTCAACGCTTAAATAATCCCCTGAATCTGGATTATGAAAAACAGCATAAAGCCATTATTGACCGTTTCGGGCGCTATCCGCACCGCAATGCCATCCTGGCACGTAGCTCAACTGCGGAAGAGCTCGAATTTTTAACCCAACCGAATAGTCGTTTCTAAACATTTATTGTGTCTCCTCCCCGCGCACAGTAAATCGTATGGAGGTTTAACATGAAGAACAGCATTATAGGTTTGAGTATGGTCGTGGCCATAGCGCTGTCAGGCTGTGCAACCACACCTTCAAAACCGCTGACTTTTGACCAACTGGGGCAATTCAGCAATACGCCCCTGAATGCACAAAGCTATCGCATCAGTTTTCAGGCCCGTCCTAACATGAATTTTGGGACTGCCGAAGAAATTACTCTGGTGAAAGCCGCCCAGACCACGGTACAAAATGGCTTCCGCTATTTTAAAGTACTGGATGATCCGAGTAACCGTAACCAGCCCCCACGTCAGGCCGTGGTCTACTCCACCCCGATGTACTATCCCTATGGTTATTACCGCCGCTATCCTGGCTTCTGGCCTGACCCGTTTTATGATATGCCGCGCGTGGTGACTATTGACCCGGTACAAGTTTCCTATACCATTGAATGTTATAAAGATCAGAAAAAAGCACCCGATGATGCCTTTGATGCCTATTTGATTTTAAAATATCTAGGACAAAAGTATGGCTTGGGTTCTAACGGCCAAATTCTAGCACCAGCAATGCCGAAAACAGCAAAATAACAACAGTTTAGTAACCGACAGGAATCCTGCATGACCACAGCGGAAGCAATCACCACACCAAGTTTGCAACGCAGTAAACGCTTTGCCACCATTGCCCTCATCAGTGCTATCGTGATCTGGTTAGTGCTGATGCTGGTTGCCAAGCTGATTCCTGAATATGCCTGGCTGGTTCATATTTTCATGCTTTCTGCCGAAGCGGGTGTGGTCGGCGGACTGGCCGACTGGTATGCCATTACCGTATTGTTCCGCAATCCTTTTGGGAAAATGCCAATTCCCAAGTTTCTGCTCGACCACACTGAAATCATTCCGCGCAATAAGGCCAGGATTGCCGAATCGATGGGACGTTTTGTACAGGAAAACTTTTTATCTCCACAAGTGGTGGAAAGAAGCCTGCAAAGTACCGATCTGAGTCTTGCGGTCGGACAATGGCTGGCAAAACCGGAAAATAATACTCAAGTCACTCAGGTCATTCAGCAAACCGTACCGAAGATTTTCGAATTTGTTGGTCAGGAACAGATTGGAAACTTTATTCAAAACAACAGTGTGCAATGGGTGCGTAACACCCAGATTAACACCCTGGCCAGTGAAATGCTGCGCGCGGTACTAGAAAATGACTTCCATCAGGATGTATTGCAACGTGGACTCGATTTGGCACAC
The DNA here is from genome assembly GCF_013418145.1 of Acinetobacter sp. YH12201. Taxonomy (NCBI): domain Bacteria; kingdom Pseudomonadati; phylum Pseudomonadota; class Gammaproteobacteria; order Moraxellales; family Moraxellaceae; genus Acinetobacter; species Acinetobacter sp. YH12201. The sequence goes on from NZ_VPCP01000066.1 coordinate 9,586, forward strand.
GAATGGATGATTTCTCATCCAGAACAAGCCCATGAACTTACCCGTCGGCTGTTCAAAGAACTGGGCGTGTGGAAGCTGGCCAAAGGTGCCAGCTGGATTGGGATTGATGTGCAGCAACGCACCATTGATTCACTGATTGAACGAGTGGAATCCATGCTGGCCGATCCACAGCATCCCTGGCGGCAAAAAATTGAACAGATGGGTCAGCAGCTGATGCTGGAACTGGCAGACAGTGAAAGTGAGGCCAGCTATCGTCTAAACAGTATCAAAGATGCCCTGCTAGATAGTCCTCAGGTACTAAATTTTATCAGTGGTGCCGTAGTGATCCTCTGTGATGCGATTAAAGCAGACTTGCTCAAACCCGATTCAGGCATTGCACAAAATCTGCGAGTTGCGATTCAACAGGTCGGGGAAAATATCATTTCCAATCCGGCAGTACGTCAATTGCTGAATGAACGAATGAGTGGGCTTGCCGTCAATTTGAGTGATCAATACAGTGAAAAAGTGATCCGTTTTATTAGCGAACGCATTCATGAATGGGATTCTCGCGAAATGATCGACAAAATTGAAAATGAAGTCGGTGGCGATTTGCACATGATCCGGGTCAATGGGGTCGTAGTCGGTGCATTTATCGGTTTGGTGCTGGGGATGATCCGTGCCTTGGTGGATGTATTGCTTTAAAGACCTGTTCAAAATCAATAAAGCCTATTCATCAAAGCAACTGGTCTGGACTAAGAACTGATTCACTTCGGTGAATTGGGAGCATAAAGATCAACCCGTTTGTCTGTTAATTTACGCACCAAAGGCAACAGGGTTAGCACAATGGGAAAAGCAAAAGCCTAGAAAATCCTGCTTTTTTGAATCTTTTGCAGAATTTTCCTGCTTCAATTCTGCGTTAGTTGTCGGACAAGATTCATTCAATACAAATGCATTCACCTAAAGACCACGAAATTTGCTATATTTGCTGTTTTTCTGCGACATTTATTTTTCGACTGATTATGAATACGGCAATCCAAGCAGCTCTCGATCATGCAGTGCAATCTCTTCAAGCTGAAGGTGTACTTCCATCCGACTGGAATAACAGCGGTCATTTAACGCGAACCAAAGACCGAAGCTACGGTGACTTCGCTTCGAATATTGCCATGATTGGTTCTAAAGCTGCGGGTATGAAGCCTCGTGATCTTGCAGAAAAAATTCTTGCTGCATTGCCTGAAGTAGCAGACATCAGCAAAGCAGAAATTGCGGGTCCCGGCTTTATCAACTTCTTTTTAAATGCCGACCAGCGCTTTGCTGTTTTAGACCAGATTCAAGCACAAAAAGATCAATTTGGTCGTACTCAAGCCAATGGTGAAAAACGCGTTCAAGTCGAATTTGTTTCAGCAAACCCGACTTCAAGCCTGCACGTTGGTCATGGTCGGGGTGCAGCCTATGGCATGACCGTTGCCAATCTGCTGGAAGCAACCGGTGCCAAAGTTGACCGTGAATATTATGTCAATGATGCTGGCCGTCAAATGGACATTCTGGCGACCTCTACATACCTGCGTTATTTAGAGCTTACGGGTCAAACCTTAGTCTTCCCTAAAAATGCCTACCAAGGCGACTACGTTAAAGAAATCGCGCAAATCATTATTGACCAAGACGGCACTGCTTATGTACGTCCGGTTGCAGACGTATATAAAGATGTACCTGAAGATATTCAATACGCTGAAGAACTGGATGCTGACGGCAACAAAGTGGTGTTATCGGGCGATAAAGAAAAACACATCGATGGCTTGATTCACAATTCTCAAGCATTGATTGGTGAAGGCTACCGCATCTTCCATCAAGCGGCGCTCAAAGCGATTCTTGATGACATTAAAGATGACTTGGGCGAATTTGGTGTAACCTTCAACCAATGGTTCAGTGAAGCATCTTTAACTGAAAAAATTGAAGAAGCACTACAAACACTGGATCAACGTGGCTATCTTTATGAACAAGATGGCAATATCTGGTTTAAATCGACCGAATTTGGCGATGAAAAAGACCGCGTAGTGAAACGCCGTAATGGTCAAACCACTTACTTTGCCTCTGACATTGCTTACCACCTGAATAAATTACAACGTGGCTATACCGATATCGTCGATATCTGGGGTTCAGACCACCACGGTTATATTGCGCGTGTTAAAGCAGCCATTGATGCCATGGGTTATGACTCGAAAAAATTGACCGTGCTTTTGGTTCAGTTCGTGAGCTTGTGGCGTGGTGGCGAGATGGTGCAAATGTCATCCCGTTCAGGTCAGTTCGTGACTTTACGTGACCTGCGCAAAGAAGTCGGCAACGATGCAGCGCGTTTCTACTATGTGATGCGTAAGTCTGAACAGCACATCGATTTCGACTTGGACCTTGCTGTTTCTCAAAGTAAAGACAATGCCGTGTATTACATTCAGTATGCACATGCCCGTATCTGCCGTATGCTAGAAAAAGCGGTTACAACAGGTGTGAACTTTGATGCTGCGAATGCACGTCAATTTGCGGCGAAACTTGCGCTGGATGCAGAAACAGAAATTCTGGCCAAACTTGCAGCCTACCCTGAGATCGTGATTCGCGCAGCCAACAGTTATGAACCGCATCAAGTAGGTAACTATCTGAAAGAATTGGCAGCATTATTCCACGGTTGGTATAATGAGCATAAAGTACTCAATAATGATGCTGAACTTACACAAGCCCGTTTATTACTTTCAGTAAACGTACAACAGGTTTTACGTAATGGTTTAGAATTATTAGGTGTATCTGCTCCTGAGGCGATGTAAGCACAACAAGGTTTTGCATCGCCGCAAGACCGAAAGCTATGCTTGAAGTGGCGATGTAATAATTAATTCCCTTGTGCAGCAATGTTGTTACTCGCAGCAAAAGTCATGTTTGTGATCATCTAAACTTAGTTAATGATTTATAGACAATAGGGTAAATAAGGTGTTATCTAAAAATAACACCTTATTTTAAATAGATTTAAATTAAAAATAATACACGAGGAATCCCACGTGTTTGGAAAAACGCAGCGCGGTGTCTCTGAGCGACCGAATAAGCCGAAAAAGCCATTGATTCCTGCATGGCTGGGAACGCTGGTGGTTATTTTAATTGTGTTGAGTTTTGCCGTAGCTTTGATGCTGTGGAAACCGTGGGCACCGGTTAAACCGAAAAATCAGATCAGTTCTGAACATTATCAGGAAGATACCAACAAGGACTATCGTTTCTACGATTTATTGCCACAACAGCAAGTGACACCCATTCCAGATCAGGCAGTTCCTGAAACTAAAAATTCAGAAACTGTAGTGATTGTTGAAGCTCCAGAAACAGAAACGGCTGCTCCGGCTGAAACAGCCGAGCCAGGTCTGGAAAGTTCTGAAGCACCTGTTGCCCACCAGCCAAGTTATATTTTGCAGGTGCGTAGCTATCCCGATCCAGATAGTGCCGATGCACGCCGTGCCGAAATTATCCTGAATGGTCTGTCTGCAGATGTAGTGAAATCGGTTGAAGGCGGTCAAACTTGGTATCGGGTAATTTCTGGGCCCTATGATTCTCAGGAAGCTGCGATGATTGCACAGCAAACCTTGCAACGCAGTGGTATTGATTCGATTGTGGTGAAACGCTAATTTTTAGACATTAAAAAGCGCCTTATTTGAGGCGCTTTTTTATTTTGACCGTCCTAAATCCTTTCCTTGATGAAACATCCCCCTTAACAAAGGGGGACTGAGGGGGATTGATATAATTCAAGAGGTAAAATAATCCCTCCCTTACGCACTCGAAATATATTTCGAGGATGCTCACCTTTAAAAAAGGGAGGCTAAAAGCATTTAAACCGTATGCCCCAAAGCCTCGCCCATTACTACAACAGAATTGGCCTTAAACATCGGGTCCCATTGCATTTTATCTTTTTCAAATAGCACCACAGCAGTTGAACCCAAATAGAAACGGCCCAGCTCTGCTCCTTTTTCCAGAAACAGGTTGTGTTGGTTCAATTCCAAATGCCCTGTCGGTTTCACCTTACCCGTTGCCACAGTTTCAATACCTGCAACAATCATCGCACCGACTAAAACCACCGCCATACGCCCCAGCTCAGTATCAAACAAACACACCATCCGTTCATTACGCGCAAACAGACCCGGAATATTTTCCGCAGTGGTTTGGTTGACCGAGAACAATTCCCCTGGAACATACAAGGTTTCAGTCAAAGTCCCAGCAAAAGGCATATGCACACGGTGATAATCTTTAGGTGATAAATACACTGTAGCAAAATGACCATTTTTAAACGGTTCGGCCAATTGCGGATCGGCAATCAGTTTTTCCACCGAAAAGCTTTGCCCTTTGGCCTGAAAAATATCGCCTTCTTCAATTTTACCCAATTGTGAAATGGCACCGTCGGCAGGCGACACAATACTATGCGGATCGGTATCGATTTGGCGTACCCCCTCTTTTAAAGAGCGGGTAAAAAATTCGTTAAATGATTTAAATTTCAATGCATTGCTTTGTTCAGCAATCGACATATCAATCCCATATTGGACTTTAAAAGCCTGAATCACGGTATTTTTGATAATCGGATGTTCACTGGCAGCCAGTTTACCCACGACACGTGATAATTGGTGTTGTGGCACAACACGTTGTGCTTGAATAAAAATTTGTTTTTTTAAACGTGATGCGAAGCTCAAGATGGTAACTCTCCGGTAATAATCGGACTGTCGAGGCGGTTGCCCCATTCACTCCACGCACCATCATAAGCCTGTATCTTCCAACCGAGCAATCGGCCCAGAATATAGGCCAAACCCGAACGATGATGTGACTGACAATAGACCACCACAGGTTGTTTTAAATTGAAACCCAGTTGTTCCAAGCGCTGTTGAGTGCGTTGTAAAGGATGCAATTTTAAATGATTTTCACGATTTAGGGCAGTACTCCATTCAAAATGTCGGGCATTTGGAATGTGACCGCCGCGTCGCGCTGCAAGTCGAAGACCGGTATATTCATCTTCGGTGCGGCAATCCCACAATTGAATGCTATTGTTTTGTACTTTTTCTAACAGCTCTGCATATTCAATACGGTACTTTTCAATATTGGTCTGGTTAATGTCCACCAGAGGCACTACGGGAACTAATTTTTCCACTTCTGAAGAAGTCGGCAAACCGGCTGCCAGCCAGGCATGAATGCCACCATTCAACAAGCTGGTATTTTCAAAACCCAGACAATGCAGGTTCCAGATCATGCGCCCTGCCCAAGCCCCACCTTCATCATCATAAGCCACCACATGATGTTCAGGAGAAATATTCAGATATTCAATCAGGGCTTTTAAGCCCTCTACATCAGGCAACAAACCTGAAGCCTGCTCTTCTTGGCGTACCAGCTGCTTCGGTTGCACATGAATGGCATGCGGAATATGCAATTGATCATAAACAGAACGACGGCTTAAATCGACAATGCGTAATTTTTCATTGCCTAAAAACGGAACCAGCTCTTCTGCTTCTATCAGCAGAGCAAAATTAAATGCAGATACAGTCATACTTTTTTCGTGTTTTATTTAGATCAACATGGACGATCTTAGCATAAGTCATTTTCACTATTATGCTGATTTTTTGCATTCATTTAGCAAAAAATCAGCTATAGCCATCATGATTATTCTGTTGCGCTGAGATTAAATACCTGACGTAAATAGGCCAGGAAGGTATCGTTATCGGTCATAGTTTTTCCTGGACTGTCGGAAATTTTTGCTACCGATTGACCATTGCATTCCACCAGTTTTAACACAATATTGAGTGGGGTTTGTCCCAAGTCATTGGTTAAATTGGTGCCAATACCGAAGCTGACCTGAAAACGGTCTTTAAAGTATTGATGCAAGCCCCAGGCTTTTTCCAGATTCAGCCCATCACTAAAGGTCAGCATCTTGGTTTTGCTGTCAATTTTTAATTTCTTATAGTGCGCATAGGCTTTATCACCCCATGCATAGGGATCCCCACTGTCATGACGCAAACCGTCAAACAGTTTGGCAAAATACAGATCGAAGTCACGCAAGAACGCATCCATTCCTACCACATCGGTCAGGGCAATCCCTAAATCACCACGATATTCCTGCACCCAGGTTTCCAGTGCCGCTTTCTGAAAATCGCGTAAACGCACATCCAGAGCCTGAAAAGCCTGTAAAAACTCATGCGCCATGGTTCCGATCGGAGTAATTCCCAATTCTTTCGCAATCAACACATTGCTGGTGCCACGGAAAATATTCGGTGAGGCTTGGTTAAATACTTCAATCACATGCTTTTGCCATACAAAGCTATAACGACGACGCGTACCAAAGTCAGACACCAAGAAAGGTGGTTCATGAGGCTTCAGTTCTTTTTCATAATGCTTTAACAGTTCGACTTTGGCTTGCAAACGGCGTTCACCTTCTGCCAAAACTTCATCACTGCGAATACGCATGAAATACAGTTCATTGACAATGGCCAGAACAAAAATTTCAAACATCATGGCCTGAACCATCGGACCTTCAATCCAGATGTCCAGACGGCCTTGCTCATCAATGCTGGCTTTAATAAAACGACGTTTCAGCTGGAACAGTTCCAGATAATCGACGAAGTCACTTTTGATAAAACGCAAACTGCGCAGATAAAGCAGCTCATCTTCTTTAAACTTAAGCTGGCATAAATAGTCGAGTTGCTGATTCAAATCGCCCAGAATATCCGTCAGCGGATAAACGGTATCCTCTAAATTACGGCAACGAAAATGATAAACACTGTGCGTTTGAGGAAATTTATGCAATACCACCTGTAACATGGTGAATTTGTACAAGTCGGTATCAAGCAAAGATTGAATGATTGGAGCCATATCTAATGAAATTTCGCTGTGCTGACTGCATTAAAACACACTTTTTATCTTGATATTGCTAGTTTTGCGTACAGCTGGACCCGTCAAGGCAATAGAGTCACAGATAAACCTCAGTGTTATTCCGTAATAGAGCTGTATTTTATTTCCTGTGAGCGGCCTTGAGTCACGACTCTCACATTTGCATCTTCATATCCAGTTTCATTAAAGTCTGCTTGGATTCATTCATGTCAAGATAGAGCAAAATATCTTTAACCAAACCTGATGATTCTGTTGAGATATTGTGTGTATTTTAAAGCTTAAATTTCTGCCTGTTTGTTACAATGCTGCGGATAAATTGAAGATTTAAATTGGTTAAGTTATGCGTGCATTATTGCAACGGGTTCTAGAAGCAAAGGTTGTGGTGGATGGTGAAACCACTGGGCAAATTGAAAAAGGCATTTTGGTTTTTCTGGGATTAGCTAAAGAAGACAATCTGGAAAAAGGCAAAAAGCTGATCGACAAGATATTGAAATACCGTTTTTTTGATGATGAACAGGGCAAAATGGGCTGGAATGTGGCTCAGGCCGGTGGTGGAGTATTATTGGTTTCGCAATTTACCTTGATGGCACAAACGCAAAAAGGTTTACGTCCGGACTTTGGTCCAGCCATGCCACCGGGTGAGGCAAAAGCTTTATATGAAGCCTTGGTCGACTATGCAAAATCTCAATTTAAAAATGTGCAAACGGGTATTTTTGCCGCCGACATGAAAGTACATCTGGTCAATGATGGTCCGGTGACCTTTAATCTGGAAGTTGAATAAGGCGACAATATTGCCATCACAAAAAAGCCCTCGATTGAGTAATGCCAGTCAGTTAAGCAACATTTAGCAAAATGCTGTAAAAATGAGTGTATATAAATACGCTCATTTTTTTTATGACTTTATCTGAGAATTTAGATTTAACCCTTCAGCACTCCATGCCATCAC
>NZ_VPCP01000067.1:0-16965 GCF_013418145.1 Acinetobacter sp. YH12201
TTCAAATGGCTATTCTACGTTTGATTGGTTTTGGAAAAAAAGAAGAATTTAAGAAAGTGCTAGCAATTTTAAGAAAGAAAAAGCCTGATAGGACAAGGATCCTATGAAATTTGTCGTGTACAGAGAAGTAACAAATAAAGCAACAAAATTAAACCAGTAAAATCAAAGCGTATGGCATGATCTTTTAATGCACACCAATGAGTGGGGCGACATACGCTTGATCTACTTTCTGGCAAAACCCTACTCTTTTTTTGATACTGGCTTACAATGAAAGTCATGGCCCTATCGGATGATGAAGCGTCAGGAGTTTTAACATGCTTGAAGTAGAATTAAAATTTCAGATCCCCGCATCAGATCAAGAAAAGCTCTATCAGCTATTCTTGAACAAGAATGCTCGCTTGATTTCTTTATACGCAAAATACTATGACACGCCCGAACGTCATTTAGCTGAAAAAAATATTTCATTACGGCAACGTCTTGAAGACGATCACTGGATACAAACTTTAAAAGCGCCCAGCGATCATTCCTTACAACGTTTTGAACTGGAAAGCGATTTAGGCAAACTAAATGCCCCTCCGGACTTGGACCTTAAGATGTACCAGTCCGATCCGAAAGCAAAACAATTGCTGCAAAATGCTTTGGGCAAACAGGCTAAAAACCTGATTGTGCAATATGAAACAGTCGTTCAACGTCTGGTACATGTGATTCATTTTAACCGTTCAAAAATTGAAGTCAGTCTGGATCGCGGCGAAATTCGACATAATGATCAGAGCGGGTCAATTTATGAAATTGAATTTGAGCTTAAACAAGGTTCCATACAAGACCTGATCAAATTTATTCACCCCTGGGTGCAGCGATATCACTTATGGCTAGATGTGCGAAGTAAAGCTCAACGCGGCGATTTGCTGGCACGGAGTTTAAAAAATCCTGCTGCTCAATTTGCAAGCCCACTCAAGCTGAATCCACAGGACTCAACAGATCAAGCTTTAAAGCAGATCATCAATAATACCTTGCAGCACCTATTGCCGAATGCATCAACCATCACTTCCGGACAGTATGATAGCGAACATGTGCACCAGACTCGGGTTGCCATTCGCCGTTTAAGAAGTGCCTTACGTGTTTTTGAGGACTGGTCAAAAGATGTCAATCCTGACTGGCAAGAACAACTGACTCATCTGTTCCGCCAACTGGGTTCAACCCGTGATCGTGATGCCTTGAGTGAAGGACTTTTACCTCAGCTCGAACAGGCAGGTGCCCCTTTTGTTCAGCTTCCGGATACGCCTGAACAATCCGGCATTCCCATTGATGAATCATTACGTTCCCCAGATTTTGTGGAATTGATTCTTCATCTGCTGCGCTTTGTCGATCAGCCAAGTAAAGAACAGAAAAAATCCGGATTAAAAAAAGATATCGCCAAAAAACTGCAAAAAATGCATCAACAAATCTGCAAAGATGCCGATCAATTTTTACAGCTGGATATTCCATCCCGGCATCGTACCCGCAAACGGATCAAACGCTTGCGTTATTGTGTAGAATTCGTGGCTTCGCTTTATCCTGTTCAAGATGTAAAGCATTATCTCAAAGATTTAAAACCCGCCCAGGAAAGTTTGGGACAATATAACGATTTGATGGTGGCCGAAACGCTGTTTCAGGACATGGTAAAGCGTAAACAAAAACTGTGGTTTGCCTTGGGCTGGATTGCCAGTGAGAAAAAATACGTTCTACAACAGGCTCAGCAGCATTTAGACGATTATTCTAAAACCGATACTTTCTGGTAAGTAGAAAATGTAAAATTAATATTAGCGATATTTGCCAAATATTTTCCAGGTTCCATTATCCGCCAGTGGATCACTATAACTGTCATTGCGCTGTTTGCGCGGCTTGTCACGGGCATCTACCAGCTCAAAATGTGGCTCTGTACTCAGTACAATACCATTTACATAAAACCGCGTACGAGTATATTCACTTTGTCCATGCTGGAACACATAAGTGCGTAAGTCGATAAATTCGCGATGTGCCACCAAAACTGCGGTATCATCACTTTCTAACCAGGCATTCATGGCTTGAATTTGTGCAGGCTCATATTGTCCACACTTATCCACCAGGCTGGCAATACCGCGAAAGGTTTTCGACTCTTTGGCGCGGGTTTTATTAATTCGGATGCGGTCAACATGAAAATAGAACAGCGGCAGATTCAAATGGCTGGGTAAATGCACCGCATCGAGTGTTTCATCTTGCATAAAAGGCTGGAATAGATCTTGTGCTCGTTCAATTAACCCGATCCATTGCCGGTAATATTCATCGACTTCTTTTTTAGAACCATAATAAATAGGTAAGCCTTCAACATTGGCCAGATTTGCAGGCGGCCAAATATTTTGACGCAATAAGGCGATGTCACTTTTTAAACTTTGTACAGCAATGGCATCTTGCATTGGATTATCCATTTTAATGCTTAGGCTATTTTTAGATTAAGCCAAAGGTTTAGTTTCTGCAAGGCTTTGCCTATAATAAGCCATTAGATCGTTTTTGCAGGAAAAGTTCATGGTTCAAAAGATTGAAGCAACAGATGTAACCGAAGAAGAAGCGTTAAATGCTGCTTTTTTTGAACGTGCTGATGAATTTATTAAACAGGCCAACGAATTTTGCCGTGTCGAAAAAGGTTCAGCCGTGAAACCTGCTGAAATGCGCGGACAAGTCAGCGCTGCCATGTTGTTTGCTACTGCCCGTTTTAATACTTGGGTAGCTGCCAATAACTTTAAAGATGGCAATGAAATGCGTGATGCCAAAGATCAGGTGATGTCGTACATCATGCAGCAATTCCAGATGATGCTGGAAGATAACTATGACGAATATTGCGAACAGTTTGAAAACTATCTTCGCTTCCGTCGTAACGAAGAATTTCATACCAACAAGCATGATCATGACCACAATCACGATCATTAATGAAAAGCCCTACGGGGCTTTTTTTATGTGCTGAGTTTTTGGATGAAAGGTCATCCAAAGCCAAAATACCTTAGTGTATGGTGACATGACAGAGATTTACTGAACCAAAGACTGACCATACAATAGCTGGAGACAGTTTCCGGAAACCTCTATTGTACTGGACCATTTTGGCACGCCTGCCGAATTATTTGGAAAAGTCGGCTCACTTACAGGACTGACGAAAACCGCCCGGGAAAATATTTTGTTGCGCTGGCAGGAGGATATTGCCGAACTGGCAAGGTATCCAAATGTTTATATCAAGATGTCTGGCCTGTTTATACCGATATTGAGTCATCAGTTTCATAAACAAGACCGCTTAGCCAGTAAACAGGAAATCTATGATTTAGCCTTTCCACTGATTAGCCATGTGCTGCGGCACTTTGGCAGTTACCGGGTCATATTTGCCTTCAACTTCCCCATTAAGTACCTCACTGCTGAACATCATTAATGCCTTTAGTGATGTGGTAGTGGGGTCTATGATCCGAATGCACTGAAACAAGTTTTTCATCATAATGCAAAGCAGTTTTATCAGCTTTAAAAGAAACCTCCCCTAACCCCTCCTAAAAGGAGGGGAAAAGCACAACAAATATATGAATAGCAGGATAGAAAATAGCGTTTAAAAGTTATGACTTGTTTTGTGGCTTTCCATACTGGTCTGCCATAACTTCCACCAGCTGATCCAGTTTGATGTATTTCTTGATTACGGTATCCACATCTGCTTTGCTAAGTTTTTTAAAAGCCTGATCACGCTTTTCACGGAATAATAAGTCGCGATTATGTTCCAGTTGCGGTAAAAGCATCGCGTGAATACTGCGTTCATCTTCCAAAGCAGTCACCCGTTTTTTCAGAATATTGGCTTTGGCCGCTTCCAGCTCCTGTTCAGTTACCCCTTTAGTGAGTAAATCATTCAGTACCTTATGCACGGCTTGTGATACTTGCGCCGACTTTGCTGCCGTATAATTGGCTTCTATGGTGAGTGCCCCTGAATCAATCCATTCATCCAGATCCAGATTGCTGCCAAATCCATATACCAAGGCATTTTTCTCACGGAGTTCCTGGGCTAAACGTGACGACAGCTGCGAGTCAGCCAGAATATAACTAAACGCCATTAAGGCTGGCGCATCGGCATGATTCGAACCCACCGGCAAGGTCAAAATGGCCTGATAATTACCAAATTCACGTTGTTCTGATAAAGCATGGATTTTTTGTGCCTTATACGCCTGATAATCAGAACTTAAGCGTTGATAAGGCAATTGGGCTTTCCATCCAGAGAATTCTTTTTGTAGCAATTTAAGCATCGGCTGAGCCTGATAATCACCAGTAATCGCAATTTGTGCATGATGACTGATAAAGAAATCCTGATATAATTTTTTCACTTGCTCAACTGTTGCTGCTTTAAGCTGCTGTTTAGACAGCTCAGGTTCAAAATGATAGCGTAAATCTCCTGGCTGATAGGTTTCCAATAAACGGGTCATGGTCAATGCGGCAACTGTTTCAGGTTCCGTATATGGACGATCCAGGCTCGACAAGCTTTGTGACTTGATCAGGTCAAATTGCGATTGTTCAAACTTCGGTGTTTTCAGAACATCAAGCATAAATTTGAAATAATCATCAAATTTCTCTTTTTTTGCCACAATCTGAATGGTAATGCTATTTGCAGATGCTGTAGCCGTTGCTCCACCACCCGCCTCAATCGATTTGTCTGCAATATCCTGCAAACTATACTGATCTGAGCCACGCAAGAGTAAATAGGCCATTAAATCCAGTACTTCACCTTTATTAAACAAAGATTTGTCAGTACCAAAGTCAACAGAAATGGTGGCATAGGTTTTATCATCACGGGTAGAGGTCGGATACAAAGCGTATGCAATACCGTTTTTCAACGTTCCGCGCTGGATTTTCTTTTCAGTATCCACCAAATACTGCTTTGAGGTTTTGACGTATTCCGCGACTTCCTGCTTATAGGCACTGCTGTCTTTAAGCGGCTCTTCTTGCACACTGGCCTGATCTAAGGTTTTAGGTTGCTCGGCAGCCTGTTGTTGTAATGCTTTTTTCTGATCTTCCGGGGTCGGTTTAATATCTCCAGAAATGCGATGTTCTGGCACTAAAAACCGGGTCAGGGTTTGATTGACATCAGCAAGCTTCAATTGCTTCACATTATTCAAATCAGTAAAGTACTGCGACCAGTCTCCCTGATAAGCCACATAATAATCACTTAAACGCCCCCCCAAAGCGGCAGCATTACTGAGTACACTGTCTGCCTGATTCTGAATCAGATTTTTTACCCGGTTTAGTTCAGTCTCATTAAATAGCTGACTTTTTTCCACACCCGCAATAAGTTCGGATTGCACTTTCTTCTCATCATGATTCGGTGCATAAATGGCGCCCATAAAGACCAGATTAAAGTCCTGATCTAGCCAGGTAGTAGATTGAACGCCGGTACTTAAACCGGTTTCCACCATGCTTTGATAAAGATGCCCACTCGGTTGCATGGTATATAAATAAGGTGTCAGTGCCAAAGCAGATTTGATCTTTTCATTTTTGCCATTCAGGTAAATATTGAATTTAGCCAGATCACTGCCCTTTTTTACAACAAAATTTCTATGCTGAATTTTGGCTGAGTCCAGCACAGGAACTTTGGTCTGTACTGGAACCTGACGAGTTGCTATTGGACTAAACTGTTGATCAATCTGTTTTAACACAGCGGCTTTATCAAATTTACCGGAAATGATCATTACGGCATTGTTCGGCGCATACCAGGTTCGATAAAATTTATTCAGCTCATCCATTTTAATGGACTGCAATTCTTTTAAATCGCCAATCGGCAAACGTCCCAAATACTTATTGCCATAAGCCGATTTCCACATCTGGTCCATCATCACTGCAAAAGGCTGATCCATACGAACTTCACGTTCGCGTTTCACAATGGCAATTTCAGAAGGGACAAACTTTTCTTGCAGCACCAGCTTGTCCATACGTTCAGCTTCAAGATGAATCACTTGATTAATGGCATTCTGTTCAGGACGGATCACATTGGTATATTTGGTGGAATAATAATCTGTACTGGCGTTGGTCATTAAGGTGTATTGATCCAGACGGCGCTGAAATTCTTCACCTTTGATATTCTGTGTACCCTTAAATGCCAGATGTTCGAGCAAATGTGCCAAACCGCCTTTGCCCTGCGGATCATTAAGTGAACCGGTCAGATAGACCGTGTTCATAAAGACTTTATTTTCTTTATCATTTTGCGCCAGAACCACGCGAAAACCATTGTCTAATGTATATTCTTCAATCTTCTGCTCAGATTTAACCAAGATCGGTTGTGCCCAGGCAGTTGCACTAAAACCAACAAATAATAATGAGATAGTAAGTTGTTTGAACCGCATGAGCATAATTATTCCAATTTATTCAGTCATATGAATTTTTAAGCATCACATCTTAGAAAATGATCATGATGTTGAGTAGTTACTTTTTGCAAGCATTACCGTTTATTTCAATAGCTTTGTCGTTCATTTATATCCAGATGTTACAAATGTAGCTCTGCCTGCATATATAATTTTGCATAACCTGAAATTTCAATCCGTTCATTTTCAAGCAGTTCACAATATAATTTTCCCCCACGTGCAGATGCCTGATCAGCCAGAATATCTTTTTTGCCCAATTTCTCTGCCCAAAGTGGCGCAATCGCGGTATGAATTGAACCAGTAACCGGATCTTCATCAATGCCATTAGCGGGAGCAAAATAACGCGATATACAATCATAAGGCGCAGCAGCCTGAGCAGTAATGGCCAGGTCCAGAACACGCTTGGGTTGGGTTTTCTCGGCTTGATTGAGTGTCCATTGTTTGAATAATTCCAGATTGGGCTTTTCATCCCGTACATCTTGTGGATTTGCATATTCCATAATGTAGGCCTGATGATTTAAATAAACATTTTTAAATGGCTTGCTTAAAATTTGCTTTAAAACTTCAGGATAATGGGTAATTTTTTTTGCACGGCGAATCGGAAAGTTCATTTTGATTTTACCATCAGCCTCCTGGCTTACTACAAAAATACCGAGCTCTTTAACATGAAACCGAAGAGTTTTCGCAGCGGTATAATCTTTGAATAGTACAAAACTGCTGGCTAGCGTTGCATGTCCACAAAAGTTCACTTCTGTGGTTGGGGTAAACCAGCGGATTTCATAGTTTTCTGCATCAAGCATTTTTACAAAAGCAGTTTCTGCCAGATTATTTTCTAAGGCGATATTTTGCATCAAGACCTCATCCAGCCAGTATTCAGTCACAATCACTGCCGCAGGATTTCCTTTAAACAGTTCCGTTGTGAAGGCATCCACCTGATACATTTTCATATTGATCTCCCCAATTTTAGATTCAGCACTTTGTATGTTCTAAATGTAATACAGACATTATTGCTGCAAGTATTCCATAGCGTGCTTTTTAAAAACAAAAAGCTGATCGAGAAAGACTGTTTTTGTATCCGCCTGCAGATCAGCAACTTTATGTATAAATACTGGCCTATTAATTGCGATTTTCCCCTGGAAAAAACCTGGCTTTAAGGCTAGCTTATCCATATCTATATCATTGATTTCTATCTTATGCATTTTCAAGTCCATATGATTGATGTGAAAAATCAATTGCAGAACTATATCTGGTTATTAGAACATATCCCGAGTAAAGAAGTAGTTGCAGTTGACCCTACTGAAGCACATCTGGTCGAAGAATTTTGTACAGCGAAAGGTTTAAAGCTGACTCAGATCTGGCTGACACATTGGCATAAAGACCATATTGGCGGTGTGCCCGAGCTTTTACAAAATCGTCATATCCCCGTTTATGGTCCACGGGAAGAATTAAGCAAAGTTCCTTTTATCACTCATCCCCTGCAACATGAAAATCATCTTAGTTTTCATGATTTAAATATTGAGATTATTGCCGTACCTGGACATACACTGGGGCATATCGTTTATTTTATTGATGCGCTGGATGTACTTTTCTGTGGCGATACATTGTTTGCCATGGGTTGTGGCCGTGTGTTCGAAGGAACATATGAGCAAATGTACCATTCGCTGAACCGTCTGGCTGCTTTGCCAGCACGTACCAAAGTCTACTGCACCCATGAATATACACTGGCAAATGCCAAGTTTGCTTTACATGTCGAACCTGACAACCTGGCGATTCAGCAGCGCTTCGAACAGGTGGAAGCACTGCGTATGCTCGGTCAAAGTACCTTACCAAGTAGCATTGAACTGGAACTGCAAACCAATCCCTTTTTAAGGGTGGACAGCGTGGAAGAATTTCGGTACATACGACAGTTAAAAGATAACTTTTAATGGGTGTAGCATGTAGCAGCGATGACAGTTTATAAAATTTGATGGGTTTGGGTATAAGCATCGAGCTCGGCTTGCGTAACCACTTTGGTGACATGCATCTCGTCCACACGAACTAGCAGTAACCCACCTAAAGCCGGTTGATAACGACGGGCGCTGCCAAAAGGCGTATAGGACACTTTGGATTGTTCGCCGAAAAATAGCCAGTCCTCATGGCCCAGCATAACAGCAACAGGTACCTGACCTTGTTGCTGCATCTGCTGAATTTGCTTGATTACATTCTGTTCAATAGTTTCTGTGGTCATTACAATCCAGTCTTCACCTTGATCAACATTTTGCACCTGCCAGAATTCAATAAATTCTCTTGGTACAATGCCATATATTTTATCTTTTTTTTAAATATGAAGCACTGTCATTTTTGGCGGCTATTGATTTGTGAATAAAATGACATGGCTGTTCCACTTCAGTTCGGTATTCTCCCCCCAATTTATTCTTCCCCAAAACTGCTCAAAGATAAAAACATTCATGCTCTACTTAAAATTGTGTTTAAATATTTCCATTTCAAAAAATCAAGAAAATAGACTAAAATAAATAAAAATCAATAATATGTAAAATAATTCCTTGAATACAAGATTAGTTTTATCCGCAATTTAATTATTATTTACGCATTTCTTGCATAAAAAAAATACAAAATATTTATTTTATAAAAAACCTGTTCAAGCTACCCTTTAAAAAAATATCTGCATCCCTATTAATTATTTAACAGCGGTCAGTATCTAATACACAAGGAGTTCTCTCGTGAAGAAAGTTGTTAAGGCAAAAAATTTAATTGCATTTCGTATTTGGTTAGAAAAATTGGGCTATTCAGTAAAATCATTGACTGATAATCGTGGGTTTACCTTTAGCTTCAAAAAAGAATACGGTCTGGTCACATGTGATTTAGCAGGTAATGCACTTGCCATGCAACTTGGTGAAGAATTCGAAGATCATTTAAAAGCTTAAAAGACTATTGGTCATTTTGGATTAGGACAAAACAATAATAATTTTAAATCTATTTTTAAAAGCCCATTTTTTGGGCTTTTTATTTATGTTCACTTTTTACAGGCAATAAAAAAGCAAGGTCTATTTACCTTGCTTTAATATGGTGGGGATAGAGAGACTCGAACTCTCACGCCCAGAGGGCGCTGCGACCTGAACACAGTGCGTCTACCAATTCCGCCATATCCCCGTCAGGACCAGCTTAGTGCTGGATTTTTCTTACAATAAAAAAGCAAGGTAGCTTACCTTGCCTTAATATGATGGTGGGGACGGAGAGACTCGAACTCTCACACCTTGCGGCGCTGGAACCTAAATCCAGTGCGTCTACCAATTTCGCCACGTCCCCATCAGGGTACCAACTGTGTG
The DNA here is from genome assembly GCF_013418145.1 of Acinetobacter sp. YH12201. Taxonomy (NCBI): domain Bacteria; kingdom Pseudomonadati; phylum Pseudomonadota; class Gammaproteobacteria; order Moraxellales; family Moraxellaceae; genus Acinetobacter; species Acinetobacter sp. YH12201. Next base: position 9,713 of record NZ_VPCP01000067.1, read on the forward strand.
TTGGATTTTTTAAAGCTTGGCAGAGGATCAAGGATTCGAACCTTGACGAACGGTTTTGGAGACCGTCATGCTACCATTACACCAATCCTCTGTAACCTAATTATCAAACTATGCTGATATTTAAGTGGTGGGGACGGAGAGACTCGAACTCTCACACCTTGCGGCGCTGGAACCTAAATCCAGTGCGTCTACCAATTTCGCCACGTCCCCAATGGCTGTGTATATTATAGAGATCGATTCCTGATGACAAGACCTTTTTATGAAAAATCCACTTGTTTGTTTAAATAAAAAACAAAAACCGTTTTTCTGTATTTTTCTTAAGCATTTTCAGTGACTAAGCAGCATTTTATTGTAGCAATGTCGGTAAATCTCTGCTGTTTTTGCTTGGCCAACATGCCACATAAAAGCTGTTTAAATGCTAAATAAGGTTGTGGCAGTTCAATATTTAGCTGCTGGCAATGCAAATAGGCCCAATCGTGATAATTTTTTGCACTCAGGCGCTGATTGTTCAACCATTCATACAGAATAATACCCAACGCATAAATATCCGTTTGCACGGTTTTTTCAGAACCCTGAAAAAGTTCAGGTGCCATATAGCGTGGTGTTGCCGTTAGATTTTTCGGATTGTGGATTGCATTGATTTTTTGTACCTGCTCAAAATCGATTAAACATGCGCGGTTTTGATATTTAACCAGGTGCTCATGTTTTAAATCACCATGAATCCAACCCAACTGATGCAACTGATCCACGGCATCTAAAAGCTTCAAGAATGTCTGTTTGATCTGTTGTAGTGACATCTCGGCACAATTACCAAGCAATAAGTCTGCATCGCTTAGAATCAATGCTGCACTGCCCGACATGTGTGATTCAGCCAGGCTTTTAAAATTAGAAATCATTTGAAAAGGCAATAAAAAATCAGACTGGCTGCTGGCAGAATTAGCTTGAGCTAAAAATTGCTGATAAAAAAGCAGTTCATTTCGAAACCCGTCTTCAATACTGGGGTGGCTATTTAAGCTTTGGGTTTTTAACCAATAACGTTGTTGCTGATATTCAAAGGTATATAAACAACGCCCAAAAGTTAAACTTTTGGGCTTGGTCTTTAACATTAAATGGATATTAGAAAAATCCACATCTTTAAACTGCAATAAATTCTGCGGTTTTTTTCTCTGGATCATGCTGATAACTTAAAAGCTCTAAACAGTGCTGAATGGTTTTACCTACACGGGCATGGGTTTCGATAGAAGATATTTTCGGCCAGGTTGCCCGCTCCCCTTCTCTTTGCAATAACTTGAACAAATATGGGCGTGGATTCTGGAACATGTAACTATAATGGCGCAGACTATAATCACCTACAATATTCACATCCCCATAATAACCTTGATCAATCACCCCATATCCATGATCGAGCAAACGGCGTACAGGAGGAAGCATTCCGACTCGGCCACGCGCAAAATCCATAATTCCCTTGGTAATAACTTTGCCCTGACGACGTACAATGCGCTCTGGCCAGCTCATCACATCTCGACGGTAGCGTTCTGCATCACTTTGCATGAATGGCACAATATGTGGATTCACCTGACTGGCAATGGTGTAATTTAAGTTATACAGTCGCGCCATTTTTTCTTGCGGGAAATCACTTCTTACACTGCCGTCTACCCAACGGGTATTGGACATATAAGGGGTCAATTTGCCATCGTAACGCTTACTGGTGAGCTTAACTGGTGGAAACAGGATGGGCACAGCACAGGATGCCAACACCGCACTCCAAACCAGTAAATCTGGCGAAGTATAAGTATTCATGATGCGGGCTTGTTGTGAGGTGTCATAAGGTGCTACAGCGACATTAATATGTAAACCGGAAGTTTTAAAGGCTTCTTCAAATGTCACATCACCCAAGTTTTCAATCAGGAATTTTTTCAGGTATTTTACATCGGCAAAACCACCGTTTCCCTTTAAAAGGTCACCAAATTTACGAAAGTGAAAAGCTTCGGTAAAAAAGTTTTCACCATTTAAAAGACCGGTAATATCTGAAGGTTTTGAAGTACCGAGCATGGTGGTCATGATTGCCCCGGCACTCGAACCGGATAATACTTTAGGCATTAAATCCTGTTCAAGCAGTGCTTTACATACGCCGGTATGAAACAGTCCTAAAGTTGCTCCACCTGAAAACATGATCGCAGGCTGGCCATAAGCTTTTTTACACTGCTGAAAGAACTCTATTTTTTTTTCCATAGGCAAGCAAGTACAGTTGCTCGAAGCAATGTAAGCCAGGCTTTCACTGACTTCTTCCACATAATCTTCAATAATTTTTTTAGTGCCCACATAGGTAGCATTAAAAAGCATGGGATGTGCAATATTTGCGATATCGTAGCTTAAACCTTCACGCAATATATACATGAGATCTTGGGTACGTTTTTGAAAACGGTAGCGTTTTAACCTGCTTAATCGCCCAGAAATAATTTCGGCATCAAAATAAGGTGAACAGTTATCCAATTTCCATTCTTGAGCACCGGATTCTTCATCTATTTTTAGGGCAATGCTTTTCCATTCTTCATATGTTTCAGCCGCAGCGAGCTGACTTTTTAATTTTTTTATACGGTATGCTTGATGTGGATTAATATTTGTCGTGAAATCATTAAATAACATATCTATCCCTCAAACACTTTCATTGTTATTTCCTGTCCCTGATCGGGTATCGAACATCATCTTTGTACAATCAACAAGTGATTAATCCATCATCATACCGCCTATTCAATTGGCAAACTATGGCTATTTGACATACAGTTTCCATGTAAAATGACCTTTTTCACTTTATCCGTATAAGCTGAACCATCATGGCAACAATTGATTTACCTGACAATATATTACAAGTTCTTTCGACTGTACTCCAACAGCTACAGCAAAACCTACCTGAACTGAAACAAGAAACCAACTTTGAAGCTTCGGCTTATAAGTGGCAAAATAAACAATTAAACGCCATTCAGCAGCCTAAAAAAATCTATTTGGACGATTTAAAAGGTATAGAAAAACAAAAAGAAAAAGTGATTCAAAATACCCGGCAATTTTTAAAAGGCTTGCCTGCCAACGATGTACTACTGACTGGCTCACGCGGCACAGGGAAATCCTCAATTGTACGTGCATTATTAACCGAGTATGAATCTGAAGGCTTGCGTTTAATTGAAATTGAACGTGATGATTTGGCCGATCTGCCGATGATTCAGAAATTGATTGAAAATCGCCCGGAAAAATTTATTGTCTACTGTGATGACCTGGCTTTTAACGCAGAAGATGAAAACTATCGCAGTTTAAAAAGTGTCCTGGATGGTTCATTACAATCTGGTTCAAGCAATTTTATTATTTATGCCACCAGCAACCGCCGTCATTTATTGCCTGAATTTATGCATGAAAACACGCCCGTAACGCGTATGGATGTACCGCAATATACGGAGCTGCACCCGCAAGAAGCCATTGAAGAAAAAATTTCACTGTCTGACCGTTTCGGCATGTGGCTGTCTTTTTATCCCATGGATCAAAATTTGTATCTGGAGATCGTGCAGCACTATTTAGCCAAAGCCGGTATGTCCATGACAGATGAAGTACGCGCCGAAGCCTTAAGATGGTGTCAGGCACGTGGACAGCGTTCAGGGCGTGCAGCGTATCAGTTTTCGAAGCACTGGATTGGTTCTCAGCAGTTAAAAGCCCTTTAAAAACAGAGTGATTAAGCTAGTATAAAAAGCTCCGTCATAGCGAAGCTTTTTATATTTGAGCTTATTTCTTGTCGTTCCATAATGGTTAACCAGAGCAGATCGGAAATTTCGCTACCATTACAATAAAAAGTCGCCTTAAGTATCTCCGGCTGAAAAATAGATGATGACTTTCTCATGGAATTAAAAATGAAAAATCATCACAAAAAAACGATATCCCTACACGGGCTTCCAGAGGTTTCTTAAAAAACTTTGGCGCTGTTCCTGACGATAAAAAAGCTTAAGCGGCCCGCATGGACGTGCTGAATTACCGTATAGTCCAGAAAATCAAGAAAAGGCTGCCGCTGCGCAAAGTTTCAAGCAAAATAAACAGAGGCCAAGACACATCGCAAGTATCTTGAATTAAAAGACCAATTTAATCAGCTTATTAAGAAAAACAGTTCAAAGTCATCCTAACCAATTTTATGCTTCAGAAAGGATATTACTTAATAAATTACCGAATAATTCGACTAATTCCACCTCCTGCATAATTGCATCAGATTTGATTTGCGGATCGATGGCACAAAGTGTACCAAACAAGCTGCCATCTTCATGGATGAGCGGTTGACCGATATAAGACTTAATACTGACTTGCTGGTTAATCGGTGCAGTCGCATATAATGGAATGTCTTCTGAACGCGGAGCTATTTTAGGACCTTTACCGGCAATCATGTGAAAGCAAAAAGAATCCGCCCACTGAAATACCTGTCCGGGCTGAACATCATAACCATGGTCTTCGCTTTGCAGCACAATCCAGTCTTTACCTTCTACCCTAGTAATCATCCACAAGTTAAATCCGAAGCGTGAATGGAGAAACTTTAAAACCGCTTGACCCGCCTCTTGAAAACTTCTGAAATTTATATGGTCCATGTGAACAAACCTATGATGATGATCATAAAATAAATATTTTTTTGATTTAGGCTAAAATATATTCTTAATTGAGCAAAACCGATTCTAAATATAAATGCGCATATATCAAATTATATTTTGCTGCAACCGCTTCAGCTGAGCATTAAAAAAGAGACGCTAATCGCCTCTTTTTTAATTCTTTAATATTTAAGCTTCGCTTGGATTGGTCAATTCCGTCATTGGCCAGCGTGGCGTCGTCGTCACGGACAAACCATCATGCTGACCTGCTTTTAAGCGCTGATAACCGGCAAAAGCAATCATCGCACCATTATCAGTACATAACGCGGGTTCTGCATAATAGACTTGGGCTTTAATTTTAGCCAAATCCGCTTCCAGACGTTCACGTAAGCACTTATTGGCACTTACACCACCTGCAATCACCAAACGTTTTAAACCGGTCTGTTTCAGTGTTTTTACCGATTTTTTCACCAATGTATCTACCAGCGCTTCCTGGAAGCTCGCTGCGATATCGGCTTCACGACCTTGACCTTCCACTTTTTTCAGCTGAATCGAAACAGCAGTTTTTAAACCGCTAAATGAAAAATCCAGACCTTGATGCAGCATCGGACGTGGAAAATCAAAAGCTGTGGCATCACCCTGCTCTGCAAGACGTGAAATATTCGGACCACCCGGATAAGGCAAGCCCATCATCTTCGCGACTTTATCAAAAGCTTCACCGGCAGCATCGTCGATCGATTCACCGAGCAGTTCATATTGGCCAATGCCATGGGCCGCCATGAGCTGGGTATGCCCACCAGAGACCAATAAAGCGACAAACGGAAATTCTGGCGGAGTTTTAGACAATAAGGGCGCCAACATATGACCTTCCATATGGTGAACACCAATGGCCGGTTTATTCAGCGCAAATGCCAGGGTACGCCCAAACAATGCACCGGTCATGAGTGCCCCCATCAAGCCGGGACCACGTGTATAGGCGACTGCATCAATGTCTGATTTTTTAATCTTGCTTTGTTCAAGCAACTGATTGATTAAAGGAATGAGCTTGCGCACATGATCACGTGAAGCCAGTTCCGGGACTACGCCCCCATATTCGGCATGCAGTTTAATCTGACTATATAACACCTGTCCTATTAAGCCGACTTCACTGTCATAGAGTGCTAACCCGGTTTCATCACAAGAAGTTTCCAAGCCCAGAACGATCATTAAACTGCCTTTTACCCGTATCTAAATATTGCTAAAGCTATTATAGACTTGTGGTATGAGATGTAAATGAGTAAAATACTGTCCTTCACTTGTGATCTAAGGCAATCGTGCTATAGATCTTATCCATAACTTAATGAGGATTCTTCATGCCACAAGTTAAATTGAAAGAAGGCGAACCAGTAGACGTAGCTATCCGTCGTTTCAAACGTTCATGCGAAAAAGCAGGTGTTTTAGCTGACGTTCGTAAACGTGAATTCTACGAAAAACCAACTCAAGAACGTAAACGTAAAAAAGCTGCTGCTGTTAAACGTTACCAAAAGAAATTGGCTCGCGAATCAGTTCGTACTACTCGCCTTTACTAAGATTAATTTGTGATTGACTGCTTGGACTAAATAAATGACTACTTTAAAAAACCAAATCACTGAAGTTTTGAAAGCAACTATGCGTGCTAAAGAAATGGATAAGTTGACGGTTATTCGTAGTCTGCAGGCAGCAATTAAGCAAATCGAAGTCGATGAGCGCAAAGAGCTTGACGACGTTCAAGTTCTTGCGGTCATTGAAAAACAAATTAAACAACGTAAAGAATCGGTTAAAGCCTTTGAAGGCGCTGGCCGAGATGATTTAGCTAGTAAAGAGCAAGCCGAAATTGAAGTGTTATCTCAATTTCTACCAGAAGCTATGACTGAGGAAGAGCTTGATTCTATCATTGCGCAGACAATTACTGCACAAGAAGCTACTAGCATGAAAGATATGGGTAAGGTGATGAATTCTCTGCGTCCGCTCATAGCCGGGCGCGCCGATCCTGCACAAGTTTCAGCTAAAATTAAAGCTAAACTTGGCTAACCCTAACTCCAAAATTATTCTTTATCGTTGAACTGCCTTTAAGCAAAGACAGTTCAAATGTTTCCCCTTAATTCCTCATAAATATTTTCTGTTATTTCAGATCACACTGAATATTATATTTTCTCAAAATCAGCATTTCTTTTGATGACATCACTTTATTAATGACGTCTTGCTTGGTCATGTGTCTAAATTGACGATCCAAAGACTCCCTGTTCTGATCTGCCGCCTGATATAACCGATCAATATAACTGCCCACTATTGCACAGTACTGTGTTTGTTGCTGTGGCGTAAAGCTCGTCTGTTGCGCATTTAGACTGCTAAAAAAGTTTCTGCTCTCCTGCTTGTACTGCTCAGAGATTTGATCCACTGCTGCGACATATTGCTCAACACTCGCAACCGCTACATTTGATCCTGCACACCCCAACAATATTAAGGAAAATAATATTTTTTTCATAAATTAATACATTTTAGGACTTACGCATTGACAGATTCAAAAAAGTATTAAAATGCTTTATAAAGTATCTGTGATCAGACGAATTAAACATGCTTCTACAGCAACTTGTACATTACCCATTTATATGGGCTTTCTCATGA
>NZ_VPCP01000068.1:0-16775 GCF_013418145.1 Acinetobacter sp. YH12201
GTTCCACTTTAGATATTTGTTTAAGATGAGATGTAACTCATTGAAATGTGTCATCATATTCGTCGTCAGAAAACAAGTATTATGCCATTATTTCAATGAGTTATCTTTTTTTGTCGTGTACAAAGTAGAATTTCATGAGTTTTAAGGAAGAATTCATCAAACCCCATGTGAAAACAGACTAAAACATTACAGCAGTGCAATGATGAATCTGAACCCTTTAGAAATTCAATTTCATCATTGCCATTGATTGAAGTGCCTAATCGTGTGCACTTAATTGTTGAATGCTATGGCCGAATGGATAATGCTTCTGTTTCAACAAGGTGGTAATGGTATTTAATTGATTCTGTGCTGCATCCACACCGGCTTGCATGGTCATTGCTCGGCCTTTCACATCAAATATATGCCCTTTTTCCCTTAAATCTGGCTGAATCACAATATCTGCATGCTTTAACTCTTCTTCAGCTAAACGGCTCTGCATGATATTGATATTCTGATTAAACATTCCCCACACATTCGTGGTTTCGGTATGCATGGGTTGTGCAAGAATATCCACGGCAATAATAATATCCGCACCCAAATCACGTGCCACACCTACAGGCACCGGACTCACCAGACCGCCATCCACATATTCATCCGTCCCAATTCGGGTTGGAATAAACATGCTTGGAATAGACACAGAAGCACGTACTGCCTGCCCGGTATTGCCATAGTTAAAGACGACTTTTTTGCCTTCTTTTAATTCCGTTGCGACCACGTACATCGGGATTCTTAGCGACTCCAGGGGTGTGTTGTTGACTTGCTGATTGACGTAATTTTCAACCTTCTGACCGTCAAAAAAGCCTTTCATATCCAGCTTGATATCACGCACATCGTTGGCTTTCATGCTTAAAGCAATATCACGCAGTTCTTGTGCCGTTTTGCCACTGGCATAAATGGAACCCACAATACTGCCCGCACTGGTGCCTACAATCAGATCGGGGTGTATACCCTGCTTTTCCAGTACCTGAATAACCCCGATATGCGCATAGCCACGAGCGCCACCACTGCCCAGTACCAAGGCAACAATAGGACGGTTTTCCTGCTGTTTGAGTTTTTTAAAATTAATACGCTCTGCCCGGACTTGAGCATCTGCAGCAGGTGGCTCAGATAGTCCTGTCGAACCAACAGTAAGCTTAGGTTGGACAACCGTTTGACATCCGCCCAATCCCAATACTGCCAAAACAATAAAACTAAATTTGATATTGCGCATGAACCACCTAAAGATAAATAAAGCTGTTCGCAAAAAGCAGATAGTTTAAGAACTGGATCTTTGAAAAACTGTAGTAATTCGTAATGTGATGATCACGCTATTTCAGCTTTTTAAAAAACCTTATTCATACATTTGCCATCTTATCTTTATATTATCTCACCTTTTGAGCTTTTTTTTCATAACCAGATTTTACCTGTAGGGTCAGGACGGATGACGATCATATAAATTAGATTACCTGAATATAAACTGGAGATTAAAAATAATTTTTCAAATAAAAAAAGAGGCGAACCAGTCGCCTCTTTTTCTATTCTACGTTTTGAATTAGAAATTATATTTAGCCATCAAACCGACACGGTTATCTTTATATGTTTTGCCTGTGAATGCTTCACGTTTACCATTGATATATTCAATACCTAGGTCAACTGGCTTAACTGGTGAATAAATCATGTTTAACCAAGCTTGTTGTACTTCTTTGTTTGCTGTTGTGTTGCCAACATCCCTGAAGGTTTTTGCATAAGTAGTATCATCATCAGCAAATAGTGCACCATAAGCTAAAGTTGAACGAAGCTTTTCATTAAATTTATAAGTTGCACCAACTTGTACTGCAGTAAATTTGTTCTGTTCAATATTGCCGTTAGCACCTACGACATACGCCGTATTTGCACCATATAAATAGTTGCTGTTGCCTTCCACATAGGATACATCACCATTCAATTTCAACTGACTAGTGACATCAAAGGTGGTACCTGCCGCCAAGCCCCAGCCCACTTTATCATCATTACCACCTTGAACTTTATGATGTTCAACTAAAGCACGGCCAGATGCATTACCTTTTCCATCTGCAAAACCTTGAGCGACTTTTACTGTTAAGGCTGGAAGGCTGTATTGTACTGTTGAATCCTCAATAGTTGTAGAAGTTACAGCAGGCGTTCCAGTTGTTTTTGTTGTTAGTATTTGCGCTTTGCTATCCCCTTTTTCAGCAGAAACAAACAATTGAGTTGTAGGGGCAAGTTTGAAATTATAACGGACTTGTGGAACACGAGTTGTGCCGCCGCCACCAATGTTGGTCGCAAAATCAATCATTTCTGGCGCATGACTTGACAAGAAGTTCGAAGTCGTTTGACCAAATAACCAGTCATTATAAGTCAAATAAGCATGACGAATACGCAATGCATCATTGGTTCCTGCAAAGTCAACTTCAACTTTACCGCCCACTTTTCCACTTTCAACTGGAGTGCTGAAATCTAAGCCTAAACGAGTTGTTTTTGCTGTCGCACGTAATTTGTCTTGTGCTTCACCCTTACTCGTGTGAGCAGAGTTAAAATCGTTATCTGCACCTTCAATAATGTAGTTGGCATCACCACGGACAAAACCGTACAGGTTTACACTGGCACCAGCTTTGGATTTGAAGCCGGTTAATGCGGATTCAGGTTTTGCTGCAGGTGCAGCAGCAAGTTGTACAGGCTGGGCTTTGACTTGCTCAATTTGAGTTTGTTGCTGTTGTTGTACTTGCTGTTGTTGTTGAATTAAAGATTTTAATGCTTCTACTTCTTTACGTAAGTCCTGAATCTGTTTCTGTTCAGCTGTGCCTGCATAGGTAGTGCTTGCCATTACCGCTGTAACTGCCAATGCTAAACCTTTAGCAATAAATTTACCGTTACGTAATTGACTCATTCTTAAAATCTCCGATTTGTTAAATTTCGCATTCCATGCATTCAGTGATTTTTTAAAAACCCAATAAATCTATGAAAAAATACCCTTCAAAAATTAATAAGCTTAAAAAACCATTGCATTTTCAGCTTCCGAGTACAGTAAAAAACTTAAAATATTATAATATTACAAATATGTGACATCCACATATCGTGCTAAATCTAGCAATTTTCAGACTTTATTAAAATCAGTTTTCCCGAACATTGATTGAAAAATAATCTCATTTTCAGATCTAATAAAAAAATAATGTGGATATTCTTAGACTTAGAGAAATTCATCCTAAAGCCAAACAACCAGACATTCGACTAATGTATATAACTACCCAGCGCTAAAAAACTCATTTCAAAAGACATTTTTATAAATTTACAGCTCATTTCAGCATGTAAACGATGCCATAACGGCCCGCCATGCGGTACGGGCTTTTTGTATCAGACAGGTTGATCCATAAATCATTAAAACATTTTAACCGTGGCAAGCCGGGCCCCCTTAAGAAAACCTTTGCCTAGTTATCCGGAAAAATGAATATTGCCGCGTTTATGGATAAATAAATAGCTTGAATTCAAGCAGACCTTTAACACGAATAAGTTTAAAGGTCTGTTTTGCTATGCAGATATTTAAATATTTAAACTTTTATCCTGCAATTGTCTGCTGAGCTGTAGAATTGCGAGCAAAGTCACTGCCACAAAGATCAACATCAGAATTCCCATATTGAGCAGTGAATCCCACATCAGAAAATTCAAAATCACGCCGCCGAGCAAACCACAGGCAAACTGCATACTTCCCATAATCGCACTGGCTGTCCCCGCTTGCGCACCCTGTTCCGACATGGCCAAAGCCATCGCATTGGGACCAGTAAAACCAATTCCTGCCACTGCCCAGAACATGCCAATCAATACCAGCCATAAGGGACTATGACCGATTAAACCTGCACTGAATAAAATGCAGACCCCAAGCAACTGGATGATGCCGCCTATTTTCAGGCGACTCAGGACCGAAAATTGCTGGCCAAGTCTTTTATTGAGCGCAGATAACAGCATGATACCAAAGGCATTCAGCCCAAAAGCATAAGCAAATTGCTGTTGCGCTAATCCATAATGATCCATCAGCACAGCAGCAGATGAACTGATATAACAGAATAAAATGCCGCCAGAAAAACAACCAGCCAGCATTGGCCATGTAAAACTCGGGTCTTTAAAAATACTACCGTACAGCTGGATAATCTGAGCAACATTCAGCTTTAAACGGCGTTCAGGTGGCAAACTTTCTTTAAAGAAAAAGTGCACGCAGAATAAACAGATCAGTCCGATCAAGGTTAAAAAGACAAAGACTGCATGCCAGCTAAAGAACGTCAATACCATTGCCCCGACACTCGGCGCAACAATCGGCGCAATCCCCATCACAATCATCATGCTGGCAAAGGCCTGTGCAGAAGCCTGCATATCCAGACGGTCACGAATGGCAGCCCGGGCAATCACAACCCCTACGCAGCCTCCGACAGCCTGTAAAATCCTTGCAGCAATTAAGCTCCATTCATTGCTGGCAAAAATACACAGCAAGCTTGCAACAACATACAGGGTTAATCCAAAATACAATGGTGTTTTGCGCCCAATCCGGTCACTCAAAGGTCCATAGATCAGCTGCCCTAAAGCCAGTCCCAAAAAATAAGCCGGTAAAGTATTGGCCACCATTTGCGTACTGACGCCAAAATCCTGTGCCATTTGCGGCAAGGCTGGCAGGTACATATCAATAGAAAGTGGGCCAAGTGAGGTCAATAAAGCCAGCAGCATGATCCATGCTGTGGAATACTGCCGTGTAGATTGCTGTACAGACATAACGATATTCAATTTTTAAATGGGGGCTTTAAAGACAAGCTTACACTGTACATAGTATTATTTTAAGGATTGAAAATGAAATTTCACATAATTTCATTCCCTGATGCATACATCCTTTAGTGATTAGGACATAACTTGAAATCTTGGCTGACGCGTCTTAAACAAGCGACTTATAACACCACCTTCATGTATAACCTGCGCATGATTATTGCATTTGCAGGTACCGCCTTTGTGCCCTATTTTATGGGACAACAGCTTGCCACCATTCCCTTGACCTTAGGGGTAGTGGCTGCCGGTTTAAGCGATATTGATGACCGCTTTTCAGTGCGGATCATGAACCTGATTTATACTTACATCGGTTTCTTTATTACCGCCGCCTCGATTTATTTTTTATTTCCTCATCCCGTTTTATTTGCCATAGGGCTGATTGTGTCCTGCATTGGCTGGATTCTGCTCGGCTCATTAGGACGGCGTTATGCGACCATTTCCTATGGCTGTCTGGTCATTTCTGTATATTCGATGCTGGGCGTTTCTCTCTTTGATCAATGGTATATGCAGGCTGGGCTGCTGGTTGCCGGTGCGATGTGGTATGGCCTGCTTTCTACCATCAGTTTTCTGTTATTTCCGGTTCGGCAGGTTCAGGACAAACTGTCCCAATGCTATTCATCACTGGGGGACTTTCTGTTTGCAAAATCGAACCTGTTTGATGTTGACATGACGCCAGAAAGTTATCAGCAAAGCATGATTGAGCTGTCGCTGGAAAATGGCAAACTGGTCGGTATTTTCAATGAAATGAAAACTGCCCTGTTAACCCGATTAAAAGGTGACCGTGGACAAAAAGATACCCGTCGCAGCCTGCAATATTATTTTGTGGCTCAGGATATCCATGAACGTGCAGATTCAGCGCATATTGATTATCAAAAACTGGTCAAGATTTTTGAACATAGTGACATTTTATTTCGCTTTCAACGCATTCTCTCGATTCAGGGCAAAGCCTGTAAAGACTTGAGTCACAGTATTTTAAATCGTGAAACCTATCAGCATAACAAGCGCTTTAAACATGCCTTTGCCAACTTAAAAATATCTCTAGAAAAACTCCGTGCCGAACAGCAATACGATCAAGTTTGGGTCAATGCCTTATTTTCCCTTTATCAAAACTTAAAGTCGATTGATGCCCAGCTTCGCAACGTAGAAACAGAGCGGCATATCAAGTTCGATAAAAGCAAACATATTGAAAACCAGCTAAAAGATGATGACCTAAAAGGCTGGGATGATATTGTGATCCGGATCAAACAGCATTTAACACCAGAGTCGGTGCTGTTTAGACATGCAATTCGTGTCTCTATTGTCTTGTTTATTGGTTATATTTTTGTCCAGATTACCCAGATTCAATATGGCTACTGGATTCTATTAACCGCGCTTTTTGTCAGCCAACCCAATTTTAACGCCACCAAACGTCGCTTGCGTTTACGGATTGTTGGCACCTTGGTCGGCATCATTCTCGGCTACGCCATTTTGTATTTTATTCCTTCGATCGAAGGTCAATTATTACTGCTGATTTTAAGTGGTGTACTGTTCTTTGAATTACGCAGTAAGCAATATGCCCAGGCCACCGCCTTTATCACGATTTTGGCATTAATTAACTTTAACTTCGATGGACTGGGTTTCGCCGCAGCCCTCCCGCGCATGATTGATACCTTGATTGGCTGTGCCTTGGCCTGGTTTGGGGTAAGTTTTATCTTCCCCGACTGGAAATTCCGTCGTTTACCGCGCAATATCCGGCGTTCACTCAACGCTCAATGTGAATATTTGGCCGAAGTGATTGAGCAGTACAAAAATGGCCGTAATAATGGTTTGAAATATCGTGTGGTACGTCGTGCTGCGCATAATAACGATGCAGATGTGGCCTCACTGATTTCGACCCTGGCCACAGAACCTGATTTTGATCCGACACAAAAAAGCCAGGCTTTTGAATTCTTGTGCTTGAATCACACCCTGCTCAGCTATATTGCTGCACTGGGCGCACATCGTGAAAAAATTGCAGATCAGGAAGTCTTGCAGCTCCTTGATCAAGCGCTGGACGACATTCAAGGGGCATTGCTAAAAGATGAAGTGCCCGACCTGACGGCACAAAATATGCTGAATACCATACGCCAACGCTTAAACCAAAATAATGAAGAGGATCAAAAATCTCTGATTGTGTTGCAGCAATTATCGTTGATGCTCAGTATTCTGAATCAGCTCAGTCGTTTAAAGCAAAGTCTAAGCCATGACCGCGATGAAAAAGCCACCGAATTAGCCTCATTATAAATAGGATGATTTTGGAACAATATACTCACTGAATTGGTATAAATAATGCTAAACTTTTTACAGTTCTAAATTTGTTATTTTCATTATGACCGCGAAAAATTTATACGCTTATACCTTACAGCCTGTGAACTATGAAATTTCTGAGGCTGAACAACGTCAAGCGCAACTTGCCATCTGGCGTAGTACCAATAAAATCGGCACCAAAGCCTGGATCATCATGGCAGCTGTTGCCCTACTTTCCATTGTCGGTATCATCTTGCTGAAAAACTATTCCACCATTTTCTGCTGGGTGGCTTTGGTCTGTGTGCTTGCATATTTCCTGATCCGTAAATTCGGCTTGGAATGGTATGTAAAACGCAAGATGAATGAATTTCCGGTACAGGAAATTAAGGGTATCCGTTTGGGCGTACAGCCTCACGGCATTATCATGCGTCAGCAAATGGGTGCACAGGAAGGTGTCGGTGCCATTGGCTGGAAAGATATTTATGAGTGGTATAATACCCCTGACTTTATGTTGATTAACTTCAAGGTTAAAGGTCAACAAGGTGCTTATATCTTGCCAAAGCGTATGGATTCAAAGAATTTTTCTTTCAAGACTATCCGCAAGCACTTGAATGAAACTGTGGGCGAAGCAAAACAGATTTAAACGCTACTGCAAGCTAGACATTAAAAAACCTCCAGACTGGGGGTTTTTTAATTCCGACAAAATTAAATGATAATGAGAATAAATATTACCTACAAAATCGATATCATTTTGGGAAAGTTCAGCTATAATTCAGGTTAATTCTGTTTCTCACCCTGTTTTTTCGGCTATGTTAAAAAAAATCTTTTTCCAGATTCACTGGTTTCTTGGTATTACTGCCGGGTTAATCCTCTCCATTATGGGGATAACTGGTGCCATTTATTCATATGAACAGCCTATCCAGAAATGGCTCAATCCGGCTAGCTATACCGTCCAGATTGAAAAACAAGATAAATTACCCCCTGCCGAACTGTATCAGCATTTTCAAAAAACTGATCCGGAAATGAAAATTAACAGCATCACCGTGGCCAAAGACCCGACAGCATCTTCAAGCATTAATATTGTCAAAGAAGGTGCACATAAAGGCTATACCATGATGATTAACCCTTACACAGCCAAAGTGTTACCTGAAATTAAAGGACGAGAATTTTTCAAGTTTATCGAGCAGTTGCATCGCAATTTAACCGTTGGACCCGTCGGCAAGCAGATCACTGGGGCCTGTACCCTCATGCTGATCTTTTTTGTACTCAGTGGTCTATATCTGCGCTGGCCGAAAAAGCATTCTGTTAAACAGTGGTTCATGCTTAAGCCACAACTGAAAGGTCGTAATTTCCTTTGGGACTTACATGCGGTTGTGGGTACCTGGGTGGTGATTTTCTTCCTGATTATCGCATGTACCGGTTTAACCTGGTCTTATGGCTGGTGGCGTAGCGGCTTGTATACCGTGATGGGTGTTGAACAACCACAAGCCAAGGGTGAAGCTGAAGCGCCAAAAGGTGGTGAAGCACGCGGCAACCGTGAGGGTTCAAGCGAAGCATTACCTAATACAGCTACAGGCAACCCTGAAAAAGCTGCTGAACCTCAACCTGGTGAAAAACGCGAGAAAAAAGGCTTAAGCCCGGAACAGATCAATCTAGCTTTGAGTCAAAGCTGGAACGGCTTTAATGCTCAAGTGGGCCGTGATTATTCAAGTATTACCCTGAATATCCCGAAAAAAGCCAATGGTGAACTTGAAATTAGCTTTGTCGATGCCATTCCCCAGCATGAACGCGCACGCAACAAAGCCACATTTGATTATCAAGCATCTAGCATTAAAGAGATGGAACTTTACGAAGATAAAAAACTCAATGAAAAAATCATGAGCAGTATGCTGCCGGTGCACCGTGGTAGCTTCTTTGGTCCGGTTTACCAGTTCATGGCTATGCTGGCTGCTCTGAGTATGCCATTGTTCTTTGTTACAGGCTGGATGCTTTATCTGAAACGTCGCAAACAGAAGAAACTAACCCAAGCTGCACGTCATGGCTTAACCGCGATCAATATTGATGCCCGTGCAAAACCCTGGCTGATTGTCTATGCGTCACAAACCGGTACGGCAGAACAGCTGGCATGGCGTACAGCAACCAGCCTGCAACAGACTCATCAGTCTGTAAGTGTAAAATCTGTACAATATTTAAGTCTGGATGATTTAAAAAATACTGAACAGGTTTTATTTGTAGCCAGTACTTATGGTACCGGTGAAGCACCTGATTTAGCATCGGGTTTTACCAAAAAAATATTGCGCAAAAAAGCTGATTTAAGCCATCTGCACTATGCAGTATTGGCCTTGGGTTCGCGCGAATATGCCGACACTTTCTGCCATTTTGGCCATGCAATTGATAACTGGTTAAAACAGAATGGTGCACAGCAATTGTTTAATATCATTGAAGTGGATAATACCAATCAAGAGCAGATTCAGGCATGGAATACGACTTTAGCAAAAGTAACCCAGCTTGAGTTACAAACCATGAATATCGAAAAAACCTTCGATTGCTGGACTTTAACCCAACGTGATCTGCTCAATCCGAACAGCGTAGGTGCCCCAGCCTTTAATATCGAGTTAAAGCCGGATCATGAAGTGAGCTGGCAAGCCGGTGATATCGCCGAGATTCAACCCGGTAACAGTGCTGAACGTATTGCCCGGTTTATGCAGCAGCATCAAATTCAGCCGAATACCTCTGTAGATTCGTTAAAGATCAATATTGAACAGGCCTTATGGAACAAAGATTTGACCGGTGAAGTTGAACCTTTTGCCAATATGGATCATTTACTGGAGCAACTTCCGATGCTGCCTTCACGTGAATATTCCATTGCCAGTATTCCTTCACAGCAAGTTCTGCGTTTAGTGGTGCGCCAACAGTCCGATGCTCAAGGCCAATTGGGTCTGGGTTCAGGCTGGCTGACTCGGCATGCCCCGTTAAATAGCAAGATTGCGCTGCATATCCGTAACAATGAATCTTTCCACCTGATTGATGACAACCGTCCTATCATTTGTATTGGTAACGGTACCGGTCTTGCAGGATTAATGAGCTTGCTACATGCACGTATCCGTCAGAACTATACGCAAAACTGGCTGATCTTTGGTGAACGCCAGCGTGAACATGACTTCTTCTATCAGAGCACGATTGAAGCCTGGCAAACCACTGGCATGTTGCAACGCCTGGATTTGGCTTTCTCACGAGATCAGGCAGAAAAAGTCTATGTACATCATAAACTGCGTGAACAGGCACAGGAACTAAAAGCCTGGGTTAAGAATGGTGCGGTGATTTATGTGTGCGGTAGCATCAACGGTATGGCCAGCGATGTCGATCAGGCTTTAACCGACATTCTGGGTGAAGCTGTAGTTGACCAGCTACGCCAAGATGGACGTTATCGTCGTGATGTCTACTAATCATTGAAGTCAATAAAAAAACCGGGTCTCAGAACCCGGTTTTTTTATACTTAAAGTATCCAATTTGTTTAAACTAGCAACAACATTCACCCAGAGTAATTTTATGTCCAGCAGCTTCAAACGTCACCTGAGCTTGATTATCGGCAGTATATTGACTCTCGATGGCTTATGGTTACTGTCACTGGATAAAATTCATCTCGGCATTATTCTTCCGTTGATCATCGGTATTGGACTCATGCTCTATGCCCTGTTTTTTAACCGGATTCAAAGCTTTATTCAGCGCACGCAATTAAGACAGACTTTATGGCGCTGTGCATGGGCGGGATTTTTTCTCTGGCTCAGCACATTGGTGATATTTTTCAGTTATCTGCTATATAGCATTCAGCAGTCCAATACAGTTCAGCCCGCCTCTGCAGTCATTATACTGGGCAGTGGAATCGAAAAGGGTCATCCCTCTCCCACCTTAAAACAGCGATTAGATGTTGGTGCTGCCTATGCCAAACGTTACCCGGAAACCGTGCTGGTCGTGACTGGAGGTTTAGGATTTAAAGAACAAATTGCTGAAGCAACAGTGATGTCTGAATATCTGCAACAACAGCATCATATTGATCCATCACGTATTCTGTTAGAAGCTAAAAGTACCAGCACTGCAGAAAATCTGCGTAATGTGCAGCCTTTACTGGCACAGCAGCATATTTCCCTAAAGCAGCCAGTTGTCATTGTCACCAGTGACTTTCATATTTTACGTGCCAAAGCCATTGCTAAACATCAAGGTTATCAGCAGATATTTACCCTTAGCGCCCCAACACCGCTTTATATTCGCTATAACTCCTGGTTACGCGAATATTTTGCCTTTATCAGTGGCTGGCTGTTACAGGAATACTAAAATCAGTTCAAACGAATGCTACGGGGTAAAGGCAGTTTTTCATCTTTAAACAATTCAGGTTTTTGCAGGTAAATCTGATACAGATAATTTTTGATATCCAATAATAATTTTTCTGGTGCCACCAGCACATTTTGCCCTTCTGGTGTCAAATCCATCGATACACAGGTACTTTCCTGACGTAAAAAAGGAATGACTTTTTCAACAAAATCTTTAAGTGAAATATTCTCAACATGATAATTTGCCCAATTGTCTTTCACCAGCAATTTTGCCAGCCCTTTGCTTTGCCAAATAGCAAATGCACGCTGACCGGTAGGCGTTGCACATAATGCCCAACCATCATCATACAGGGCATGGACGTAACCTTGGCCTACAATCATTTCAACAAATTTTTTATAGATTTCTTGGGCATTATAAGTATTATTTTGGGTCTTAGACGCAGCCTTGCGTTGATATGGATTTCTCATGATTTTTCAATAGTTAAAATTATTATTAACTAAGGATTTTAGGAGAAAAATAGAATTTGATCAAGGAGAATATATGGTGGGCGCTGACGGGATCGAACCGCCGACATTCTGCTTGTAAGGCAGACGCTCTACCAACTGAGCTAAGCGCCCTGAAGAGTAAAAATAACATCGTTATTTTTTATGACGCAAGACAAGCGAAGTGCGTAGTCTTGGTATTGATATCTTAAACTCAGGGATTTAAGACATTTTAAAAATGGCGCAGCGGACGGGACTCGAACCCGCGACCCCCGGCGTGACAGGCCGGTATTCTAACCAACTGAACTACCGCTGCATCACGATACTTATTTCTAAGTAGTTATATCTAAAAAAGAAAATATCTTTAAAAGATATGGTGGGCGCTGACGGGATCGAACCGCCGACATTCTGCTTGTAAGGCAGACGCTCTACCAACTGAGCTAAGCGCCCTCAAAGGGTCTTGCATTTTCGATTCTAAGGATGGCGCAGCGGACGGGACTCGAACCCGCGACCCCCGGCGTGACAGGCCGGTATTCTAACCAACTGAACTACCGCTGCATCGCAAAAAATCTGGTGGGCGCTGACGGGATCGAACCGCCGACATTCTGCTTGTAAGGCAGACGCTCTACCAACTGAGCTAAGCGCCCTCAAAAGGTCTATCATGTAAATGGCGCAGCGGACGGGACTCGAACCCGCGACCCCCGGCGTGACAGGCCGGTATTCTAACCAACTGAACTACCGCTGCACTTACACAATGTCGCTATTGTGGCAAACGAATATTAAGAACTGAAGTGGCGCAGCGGACGGGACTCGAACCCGCGACCCCCGGCGTGACAGGCCGGTATTCTAACCAACTGAACTACCGCTGCACTAAAGTGTCTTAACGCTAAAGAGCTTGGTGGGCGCTGACGGGATCGAACCGCCGACATTCTGCTTGTAAGGCAGACGCTCTACCAACTGAGCTAAGCGCCCTTTAAACGTCTTCATCGTTTGATGAGGTGCATTATAGAGAATCCTGACAGACTGTCAAACGCTTTTCTGACTGTTTTTGGTTTTTTACGTTTGAGTGATTAAAAAATAGGTTGTTTGCTATAAAAACAAACAATTTCGATAACTTATTTACTATTTTCCGTAAAAACCCAAAAATCACCGAGTCATTTTTAAGCAAAATATTGCAATATTTTTTGAACTGCTGGCGAATACCGCCATTTTTTATCTGCTATATATTCAGCTGGGTATTAAGCTTTTAATACTTTATCACATTATTAATCGGCGATTGCCTGTGTACCATCCTTCAAATTCAAACGCTGTTCTGAAATAAACACCAAAGCATCCTCAGTGATCAGTTCGAATAATTCAATCACATCCTTATTACGCATCCGGATGCAGCCATGTGACAACGGAATCCCCATAGGCTCTGTATCGGGGGTGCCATGAATATAGATATAACGCTGAAAGGTATCACAGCCCTCACCCTGATTAAAATTTTCTTCCAGACCACTTAACCAAAGGATACGCGATAAAATCCAGTCACGTTCAGGATATTGTGCAGCCAATGCTGCATCATAGACTTCACCAGTTTGCTGCCGTGCTTTAAACACCGCATTTTTCGGAGCATTATGACCAAATTTAAGCGCCACTTTATGCCAGCCCCGAGGAGTCTTGCCGGAATTTTCCTGCTCGCCAATCCCGTTTTTGCCTGTAGAGATGACATAAGTCTTGTCATGTTTCGGTAAGATCAAACTTTGCTCAGCTAAGTCAATCCATATATCCGCCTGTTCTAAAGAATATGCCATAACAAAATCACTCACCATCTTTGATTGGTTCTGCTGAAGGTTCAGGACGTAGCCATAACCAGATGGCCACTGTCAGCATGGTCAGGTCAGTGAAGATTTTCACCAAAAGCGGTGCATTGGTAAATAACATGATGATTCCACTGATCATCATCATGATAGTGGCGAACCATTTTGCCTTGCGTGGTACGGTGCCATTTTCACGCCATGCCCTTAAGGTCGCCCCATATTTAGGATGATTCAGCAACCAGGCATCCATTTGCGGCCAGCCTTTCGAAGCCGACCAGGCAGCTAAAATCAGAAATACTGTTGTTGGCATACCCGGTAAAAGTGCCCCGATAAAGCCCAGGATGACAAAAATCATCACTAAACTTCGCCAAAACAACATTTTCATAGCACTACCCTATACAACTAATTGCGGTAGTATAAAGTGTTTTTGCATATTATCCGTTGTCATTCTGCACTTTTTAATTTATCGCCCGGGGTTGCTATGTTTGCTTTAAATCAAGTCTCTCATATTGAAGAACCCTGGCTGCAATTTAAAAATTTACTGGTTCGGCAACT
The DNA here is from genome assembly GCF_013418145.1 of Acinetobacter sp. YH12201. Lineage (NCBI taxonomy): Bacteria > Pseudomonadati > Pseudomonadota > Gammaproteobacteria > Moraxellales > Moraxellaceae > Acinetobacter > Acinetobacter sp. YH12201. Next base: position 14,273 of record NZ_VPCP01000068.1, read on the forward strand.
GGCCTTTTGTGTATGCAGTCCAAATATTTTATCCCACATCCCGTCCGAAATGGTACTCAAGCATGCTTTTCAATTTCATGATGATGCCGTATGGCGTAGCCATTTTCAGAATTATCACTCCAGATTGCTTTATTTAGATCAGCATCCACAAGAATTAGAAAGCTTTTTACAGCAGCTGAAAAGTACACGTTTGGGTCTGCGTTTTGAAATGCTGGTCTGGTTCTGGTTGCTCGACCAAGACTATCATCCGTATCAGTTAATCGGTCATAGCATTCAGAAAATTGCAGGACCCAGAACTCTGGGTGAACTCGATTTTCTGTTATTGAATACCGAAACCCAAGCCATTGAACACTGGGAAGTGGCTTTAAAATATTATCTGGCAGAACGGGATTGTTCTTTGCCCTACTGGTATGGCTTAAACCGCAGCGATACTTTATTGCGAAAATTAAATCACTTTAGCCAAAAGCAGTTTCAGTTTGAGGATGCACTGGAACACAACATTGAGCAGCGTTTCGCAGTACTCAAAGGGCAACTTTATCTACCTATTGGAAGCACAACAAACAGCCTTCCCAACTGGGTCAATCGACAGCGACGTTTAGGCTGTTGGGGAAGCGATATTCCTCCGCAAAATGCTCAATTTTACCGCTTACAGCGACTCGAATGGATCTGTCCAGAGCAGCATATCAGTAGCGATACCGCACAGTGGTGGAGTAACGGCTTATATCTGCAAAAAGATCAAAATAATTTCTATATGTACCGCAATCCACCTTTACTCTATCAAGCAATACATCGCCAATTTTATGAGAATTGTCTATTTTTATAACAAATGCTTACTTTTCTACCATCAAAAAACCCTATTGTTTAGACTGTGTATTAATTAACCTGAATTCACATCAAAATAATGAATGACTTGGAGATGATGATGAAAAAAATTCTTGCTGCTTCCCTCATTATTGCATTTGCTTTAACTGGCTGTAATACGTTTAAAGGTATGGGTAAAGATGTATCTAAAGCTGGAGAGGCTGTAACCGATACTGCAGAAAAAACTTCTGAGGAAATCCGCAAAAACTAGTTTGTCTTCAGCACACAGAACCCTATCCAAGATAGGGTTTTTTTATGCCAATTTTAGGGCAGTCATTCACATTCAAGGACATATTCGCCTATTATAGTGCAGACAAATTTATCGACTTATGAAAATCGCATGACCTCTTCCGCTACCCTTGATTTAAGCCTGCAACTGCTACGTCAGCCTTCTGTAACACCAATCGATCATAACTGCCAAAATATCATGGCGGAACGTCTGGAAAAAATCGGCTTCAATATTGAACCGATGCGTTTTGAAGACGTGGACAATCTGTGGGCACGTAAAGGTACTGAAGCACCTGTTTTATGTTTTGCAGGCCATACCGATGTGGTACCTACCGGGAGTTTAGATGCCTGGAATTCGGACCCTTTTGTACCGGAAATTCGCGATGGTAAACTGTATGGACGTGGCAGTGCCGACATGAAAACAGCACTGGCAGCGATGGTAGTGGCTTCAGAGCGTTTTGTGGCAAAACACCCAGACCATAAAGGTTCTATCGCATTTCTCATTACTTCCGATGAAGAAGGTCCATCCATTAACGGTACCGTGAAAGTTGTGGAAGCTTTAGAAGCCCGTAATGAAAAAATGACCTGGTGTTTGGTTGGTGAACCATCCAGTACCAAACAGTTGGGTGACGTGGTCAAAAATGGTCGTCGTGGTTCATTGAATGCTAAATTAACCGTGAAAGGTAAACAGGGACATGTGGCTTATCCTCACCTTGCCATCAACCCGATTCATACTGCCTCTAAAGCCCTGGCTGAACTGTGCGATACGGTGTGGGACAATGGCAATGAATATTTTCCTGCAACATCTTTCCAAATTTCCAATATCAATGCAGGTACCGGTACAACTAACGTGGTTCCGGGCAGTATGAATCTTTTATTTAACTTCCGTTATTCAACTGAAGTGACTGCTGAACAGTTAAAAGAACGTACCTTAGAAATTCTAGACCGTCATAATCTTGATTATGATATTGAATGGACATTATCTGGCTTGCCATTCCTTACCCCAGTAGGCGAATTGGTCAATGCTGCTAAAAATGCCATTCGTAATGTCACCGGTATTGAAACTGAACTTTCTACCAGTGGCGGTACTTCCGACGGTCGTTTTATTGCCCCTACAGGTGCACAGGTGCTGGAACTCGGTGTATTAAATGCCAGCATCCATCAAATTGACGAACATGTAAATGTTGCTGACCTGGAACCGCTTGCTGAAATTTACGAACAAATTCTAGAAGGCTTATTAGCTCGCTAAAACAGTAACCACATAAAATAAAAAAGGAACTGAACAGTCATTGCTGTCCCACAATTTTTCACAAGAGGAAGCTCATTTGAGCTTCCTCTTGTTTTATGGGTATTTTATCGGGTGAAAATAAAGCTTTTAAAGTTCTTCTTTCAAACAAATTCACTTGAATTATTC
>NZ_VPCP01000069.1:0-16556 GCF_013418145.1 Acinetobacter sp. YH12201
AAGCGTGTACATAGTGCACTCGGTTATGTATCGCCTTTTGAGTTTGAAGCAATGTACTATGATAAGATTAACCCGTTAGGTCAGGTGGCCTAACTTAAATAAAAAGTCTCCGACAAACCCGGTACGGTTCAGCATCATGTAACCCGTCTAGTAACATACTGTCCAAAAGAGCAGCATCCCCCATTCTAATTCCCCAGCGTCCTTGATGTAATAAGTAGGGAGCGCGATCCATATTTTCCATTCCACCAGCCAAAGTACAATCTGCCATCCCTGACCAAATTTCCAAGGAAGCACTTACAATTGCCTGTACACCTGAACCACAAACTCTGTTAACCGTTAGCGCAGGTAACTCAACGGGCAACCCGGCAAAAATGCCTGCCTGTCGAGCTGGATTCATTTTCAGCCCAGCCTGGATGGCACTGTTGCAAATAGCTGCTGATGGTAAGCTAAATACTCTTTTAGCTAAAGGATCAGCAGATGAATGCTTTCCACGGTCGTCATTTTCAGGGTGAAATCATTCTTTGGGCCGTCCGTTGGTACTGCAAATATGCCATCAGCTATCGTGAACTTCAGGAAATGCTCGCTGAACGAGGAGTAAATGTCGATCACACCACGATTTATCGTTGGGTTCAGCGTTATGCTCCTGAAATGGAAAAACGTTTACGTTGGTATTGGCGTAATTCTACAGATCGACATTCATGGCATCTGGATGAAACTTACGTAAAAGTGAATGGCAAATGGGCATATCTATACCGTGCAGTTGACGAATGTGGCCACACTCTTGATTTCTATCTTTCTGCTAGACGAAATATACCCATTCAGCTTATTGTTTTCTTGGTAAGATGTTGAATCATTTCAAAAGATGGCAGATTCCACGAGTCATAAACACTGATAAGGCTCATACCTATGGCCGTGCTTTGTCGCGACTAAAACAGGAAGGAAAGTGTCCTGAAGACCTTGAGCATCGACAGATTAAATACAAGAATAACGTGATTGAATGTGATCATGGCAAGCTCAAACGGATCATCAAGGCTACGTTGGGATTTAAGTCTATTAAAACTGCTTATGCCACAATTAAAGGTATTGAGGTCATGCGTGCTTTGCGTAAAGGACAAGCTTCATTATTTTATAACGGTAATTTTCTAGGAGAGGTGTGGCTAGTAAATAGAGTTTTCGGAATTTAAACCTGATTAACCAAGCAAACTACAACTCAATTTCCTATTTGCAACAGTGCCCTTATAACTGGGTCAAAGATATTTTAGATGAACTAATTATTGAGGCTCAAAAGTCATTAGATAATCTTCCAGAAATTGCACTTTCATTCTCCAAGCTTTTAACGCTTGATCTATGTTTATCAATGCTTCTATCCACTATACAGCTTGTCATATTTATCAAGTGTGCGCGTATTTGGGTGGGGAAGTCTTAACACATTTGTGGGATCGCTATGCGCGCGCGCTGGGCGGGATGAGCCTGTGATTCCTGCCTAGTGTGCGCGTGGGGAGATCGAACAAAAGGGGTATAAAATGCTTACAGCCATATCAGCACCACCTGGATCAGGTAAGTCACTCTGGTGTGTTGAATTATTAGAAACAACGGTTAGAAAAAATCCTAATCGTATGATTTTTACAAACATCATTGGAATTAATATTCCAGGTGTTTTACCTATCACATCATCAACAAATAATCCTTTTGATTGGCGTGATCTTCCAGATGGTTCTTTAATTGTTTTTGATGAAGCCCATGAACACCCAGCTTTTTCTAAGACTGATTTGCTTAAAAATTATCAGTTACCTCGCTATCTTAATGAACTTTATAATAATGAAGTTGCCAAGATTTTAGATTATGTAAATCTCCCAACTCCTTTAAAAATAGGTCTTTTGAATAAGCATGGTTTTGTTTATACAGAATTGCTTTTATCTTTAAAAGTCAAAGAACAAGAACAGTTAATCCAAAATGTTCGCAATCTTCAAAAGGCAGCACTTGAGAGAGCTAAAGAGGATATTTTAGATATTGGCCGTGCTTTAACCATGCATCGTCATTTTGGTTTTGATATTGTTTTAGTTACTCAAAAGCCTGACCTTTTAAATTCCTTTGTTAAGGCTGCAACCTCTGAGCATTTAATTCTTCGTCGTCTTTTTAAGATGCAGTTGGCGATTATTTATAGTTATTCTGAGATTCAGGATAGTTTTGGTAATGCTACTCGTAAAAATGCCCTGTCTTGGAAAATATGGTTTTTTCCTAAACGGCTTTTTAAGTATTACATTTCAGCAGAACAGCATACAGCTAAAGCTTCATTGCCTTGGGGTTTGAAAATCCCAGTTTTACTTTTTCTTTGTTTAATTGTTTATTCTGGCTATCGAGCTTATTCCTCTGAATTTGGATTCTTTAAAAATTCTGCTCAAGCTGAAACTGTTTCAACTTCTTCGCCTGCGTCTTCAGCTTCGCAACAACAGACTAAGTCTCAGTCTCAACAGCAACCCCAACAACAGCAGATTCAAGATTTATCTAATATCTGTAGAAAAGCTGTGAATATTGAAACCCCTGAATGCACAAAATGGTTTGATGATATTTCAAAAGGTGGCTTGTCTGTTTCTTCTACTGGTCAAGTGAAGAAGTATGTTTATGATCCTTCAAAACCTTTTGCTGTAGATCAGCAGGGCAATTACATGCTTTCAGTATCTGAAAAGGATTGTAGAAGGTGGTTAGATGGTTATAGACCATTTAATTATTTTGCTCAGAATAATTCATCATCAAGCCATTCAAATTCTAGTGAAAAATCTACAGAACGAGTGTCTACGAGTGAACCGGAAAATCAAAATACTGAAGCGTCTTCTCTCTGATTACAAAGTCCGGGAGAATGAATCTAATAGGGCATAGCAGAGGGCGTGTTCCGCCCGAACTGATTAAATAAAATCTTTAATGATTTCTGAGCGTTTAGGTACTTTTGCATATTTGATTGATTGCTTTGATTTTAATGTGATAGGTAATTTATTTATTTCTAGGCTTTTAATGAATTTACCTCGTTGTTTTAAGCTGCTGATTTCATATACTAAAATTTGATTTCCTCGTTTAATGACATGTTTTTCAAGCAAAGCATCTTTGGCAATTTTATAAAGTAGATTTGTGTTTGAAATATATCTGTTTTTATTAAATAGATTTTCTGGCATTTTAAAACTAAGTATGTGATAAAAATCGGATTTTACACTGAATGATTAATAGACATCTATATAGAACAGTCAGCTATAATCGAAATAAGGGTGTTTTACTTAAAGAAGATTATATTTTTATTCGCCAATGCTTAGAAAAACATTTAAAAAACATGCAGTTATCTAATGAAGATTATTCCATCGAAATAGATCAATTAAAGGTGCTTTTTATTAGGTTAGATCATACGATTGGAAGATTATAGCATCTTATAACATGCGGGTTACGATTGACTAAAATTGAATCAAAATAGGGCTTATTTAAATGATTAATCTTATTCTTTGTCTTTTAGGCTTGGCTTTAGGTTTTTATTGTTCTCGTCATTTTTCAGAGTTTATTAAATTTTTTCCTCGTTCTCTTGTTGTTAGGTCTATTAAAAAGTTATTAAACTGATTTTTTTTATTAGGCTCACGGATTTCGGCATAACGTATATTATGTTCATTAAGATACTTCACTGGAGAGATTAATATTGTTGTGAATCTCTCCAGTGAAGTTGCGCCAACGGCTGAGTTATGTAGGGCGCAATCTTGGATATCTTATTTAACATAATATACATTATACGAACAAAAGGTACTTATAATGGGCAATCAAAATGTAAGCCCAAAGTAGAAATGTCCGGTTTCTCCAAAGTAAAAATGTCCGCTTTTAGAATACGCACCTTTACGATTATCGAAGCAGACAGTTTGATATCCAGGTATCTATAACTGTTATATAAATATTTCACTTTTTTGTATCTATAGATGTGCTGTTACAACGTCAATAATCAATCTAACAGATAGATAAATTGAGATAGCCTGATGAACAATCAAGAGCCAAAAAAGCAGCAAAAATACGCTGACAGTGAAATTTCAGATAAAGCGTTCAAGCGAGCCATTATTTGGTTTGGAATTTATGCTTTGTTATTCTGTATCGGTGTCGCATTCGTGGTCAGCGCAGATAACTCATATCTTCCCTAATTGCTACATAATCACAGCCATAACTACAGCTACGATCAAGCAGCATATTTTCATCAAAAATGCTGTTTTTTTATTTTAATGATATTGAATTTTAGTTTGCATATATTCACCATAGACCGAAAGCTTTTCAAAAATATGCTCGGAATAAAACATATCATCTACCAGTAATTGCGCTTGATCAAGACTATATAAATCTAATATTTTCAGCAATTTGGCATTAATTTTAGAAAGCTTTGTACAAAGATGAATATAGTCATCATTTTTATTCTTAAATAATAACTGTAACATATTGATTTTATTTATGTCTAAGTATTCAGATTGTTGTTCCAGCGATATAACCTGAATTTGTACATACAGAAAATGAGCAATAAGATCAATTAGTTCCAGATTAACATCTAAATGTGTAATACAAATTATTCTAGATACTTTTGAGTTACATAAACTATTGATTAAATTTAGATAAAATGAATCTTCTTGAGTCATTTCTTCATCATTTAATTGTAAAGATAGCCCCAGACTATCCAATAATTCATCAAAATTAAAGCTAAGGTTGCTCTGGTTCGCCTGATAATAGCGCGATAAAATGCTCAAACTTTGTTCATTTTTAACTGTATGATAAATCACCTTCTGATTCAGATTCGACAATATAAATGGTGAGAATAAATAGGCTAAATCTTCAATATGCTCTGTAATAGGATCTTGCAGGATCACAATCTGCCCTGCTTTCTCTATCTCTCTGAGCTTTTTTGCTCTCAATACTGTGGCTTCAACATTCAAATATTTTTGCTTAAGCAATCTTTTAACCTGCGGAGAAATTTTGTATCCTGACAGCAACTGATGGATCAAATTAAGTTGCGATATTTCAAACATTTGTCACTCCATTTCAACATTTTATCTACCTTCATCACACGTTTGCATGAAGTGTTCGCCAGTATCGCAAATTCTTTTAAACTTAATAGATACAACATCAATTATAAAATTTATAACAGATCAGTATTTTTTAAAAAATCTGTTATAAAAATACTTTAGTATTAATTAAATATCGCTATATTTATATACAGTCACTTTTCATCAGTCATCTTTTAATATGTATAAGTCAGAACAGCTTGCTCATCAATTAAGACAATTGATAGAAAGTGGCTCACTGAAAGCCCATGAAAAACTCCCTTCTTTACGTGAACAAGTGCAGCTTTCCGGTTTTAGCCTGATTACCGTGATGAATGCTTATTAAGAGCTTGAATCTAGAGGTTTAATTTATGCGAAAGAAAAATCTGGCTACTACATTGCAAATACATATGCAGACCATGAACACAATGCACCTTTAATTGTTTCTCTCAATTCCAATATTGAGATTAATTCATTAATTTTTAAATATCTCAAATCCATTCAAGGCGAACACATCGTTCCATTTGGTTCGGCATTTCCAGACAGTGATTTGGTCTATTCCAAAAAACTAACGCAAATTATGGGACAAATCGCGCGTAATAAAAAAAGTTATGATGCTATTGATAGTTTACCCCCAGGAAATTTTTCATTACGCAAACTGATTGCCCAACGCTATTGTATGCAAGGCATACCCACTGATCCAGATGACATTGTCATTACATCGGGTGCTTTGGATGCACTAAACCTGGCCTTACAAGCGATTGCCAAACCTGGTGACTATATTATCCTGCAGCAAAATATTTTTTATGGTGCCTGGCAAGCGGCTGAACGATTAGGCCTAAAAGTGGTCACTATTCCTGAACATCCTAAACATGGATTTGACCTGGAAGCTTTTGAACATATCTTAAAAACCTATCCGGTCAAACTCTGCTGGTTCATGCTAAATAGCCATAATCCGGTAGGTTTTACCGTTTCAGAGGATATAAAGTTTCAAATTTCAAAATTATTACATCAATATCAAGTTCATATGATTGAAGATGATGTGTATGAGGAAATGTATTTTGGCCATAAAAAGCCGTTACCCATGACCTATTATGATCAAAATAATTTAGTCCTGCACTGCTCTTCTTTTTCGAAAACCCTAGGGGCGACGTTTCGGGTGGGTTGGGTACATGCCGGGAAATACTCACAGCATATTCAGCACCTGCAATTAATGAGCACGATTTCAGTCAATTCCTTACTGCAAAGCGCTTTAGTGGAATTTTTATCCAATTTTCATTATGAAAAACATCTGCGCAATTTACGTAAAAATTTACAGCATAATAAATTGTTATTTTATAGATATTTAGAGTTGAATTTACCAACCAGATGTAAAGTTGAATATCATCCAAGTGGTTATTTTTTATGGCTTAAACTGCCTAAAAATGTAGATAGCATGTGCATTTATGAAACTCTCATCCAGCAGAAAATTGGCATTGCACCTGGTCAACTTTTTAACATCACCGCACAAAAACAGCATTATTTAAGAATTAATTGTTCATTTGCATGGTCTGATTCAATTCAACATTCATTGGACAAGGTTATTTCTACGCTACAAAGTGTTATCGTGAATGATTAGTTTAAATTGACAGCGAATATTGTCATTATGCTGTAAAATGATTTTGATCAGCGCTGTCTTGTTATGCTGATCGCTATTAAGACCAAATGAAAAACAAAAATATTGGAAAATATGGGGCTATAATGATATGGAATCACAAAATTCTAAACGTATTCATGCATTTGATAATGATGTAATGTCAGATCTAGATGCCGTTGGTATCGCACAATTAATTCGCGATAAACAGGCTTCTGTACAGGAAGTCACAGCAGCTGCAATTGCACGTGCACAACGTGTCAATCCGTATCTCAATGCAATTCAGCTTGAATGTTTTGAGCGGGCTTTAGCAAAACCACGTTTTAAACAAACAGGAATTTTTGCAGGTGTGCCCTTCTTTTTTAAAGACAATACCGATTATCAGGGCCTTTCAACCAGTCATGGTTCTAAAGCAGTAAATGGCAAGACTGTATTAATTAATCCCAAAATCAGTCAACAATTTTTAGACCAGGGCTTTGTCGTTTTAGGCAAAACGACCATGCCAGAATTTGGTTTAAATGCCACCACCGAGTTTAAAGATGGCAGTGCGACTTTTAATCCATGGCATACGGACTATTCTTGCGGGGCATCTTCCGGTGGTTCTGCTGCAATGGTTGCCTCAGGTGTCGTGCCTATTGCGCATGCCAATGATGGTGGCGGTTCAATTCGCATTCCCGCAGCCTGCTGTGGTCTGATTGGACTTAAACCCAGTCGTGGTCGTACCTTTGACAGTGATGCCGCACGTTCCTTACCCATTAATATTATTAGTGAAGGTGTCGTGACCCGTAGCGTCCGGGATACCGCTTATTTTTATGCAGGTATGGAACAAAGATTTTATAATAAAAAACTGCCTAAAATCGGCTTAATTGAACAGCCTATTCAGCGCCGTTTACGCATTGGCCTAGTTACTCAATCCATCACTGGTCAAATTGATCAGGAAACGTCATTTACCCTCCACCAAACTGCAAAGTTACTTTCAGATTTGGGGCATCATATTGAAGAATTCCAGTTACCTATCTCGATTAGCTTTGTTGATGATTTTAGTGAATATTGGGGCTTTTTATCATTTATGCTGCAAACTTTTGGCAAAAAGGCATTCGGGGCTGGATTCAATGTTAAACAGTTGGATAATTTAACGCTAGGACTTGCCGGACTCTACAAAAAGAACTTTTACAAGACACCGTTATTTTTATATCGCTTAAAAAAAATGCAGCAACAGTATCAAGAGGTTTTTAACCAATATGACGTACTCCTTTCACCCGTGTTAGCCCATACGACGCCACAAATTGGTTACCTGTCGCCGCAGCTTCCCTTTGATCAATTATTTGATCGGATTCAAAATTACGTTACTTTTACTCCAATTCAAAATGTGGTGGGTGCGCCCGGTATGTCCATCCCTATGGGACAAACACAAGTGGATGGTTTACCGATTAGCATGCAACTTTCTGCCAATATTGGGGATGAAAAAACTTTAATTGAATTGGCCTATGAAATTGAACAGGCAAAACCCTGGCGTAGAATTCAGGATACTTGAGCATAAAAATGTATAAGGAAATGACCTATTTCCTTATTCCATAGAATATTAAATACAATCATTTATTAAACGTCTTTCATCATTTTTGACACCCTCTTTATTTTTCTCATGTGCTTGATTTTAAAACACTGCTTAAAACCAAGCTTAGAGAGAAATAAAAAGGACTTATGGGAAACATCTATTGAACATTAAACTCAATACGACGGTTTTTCCGACGTCCCTCTGCAGTGATATTGTCAGCAACAGGTTGATTTGAACCAAAACCTTCTGTGGTTAAATTTTCAGCTGCAATATTTTTCCCAATTAAATAGTTTTTAACTGCTGCTGCACGCCGTTGGCTTAGAATCAGGTTTTTATTTGCATCACCAGAGCTATCCGTATGACCAATCACCTTTACTTTCTTACCATCCACTTTCTTTAATGCTAATGACATTTCATCTAAAATTTTTGTACCTGATGCAGTTAGCACGGCACTTCCAGATTCAAATTCAATAATACGGTGCTTTAATGCAGCATCAATCATTTGCTGTTCAGCTTGGTTGACTGATAATCGTGTAGTTAAGTGATAAGGAGCAGATACAAGACTTTGAAATTTTGTAGTCGTCGGCTGAATATCATTAGGATTACTCATTTTCCCGGATAAATCCATTTGAGTGCCGCGTACACTCAGTTTGCCCTGTTTGACTTTCTTTAAATCCTCGGTAATGACATGAGCAATCGTATTACTCCAGCCATTAGGCGCAGTAACAGCACGAACTTGAATCTTATCTACAATATTTTCTTGCCCATACGTAAGGTACATTTTAGTTAAAATTACCTGTTTACTTGCTTCATTGGGTACTGTTCCCTCAATGACAACCATTTCCGCATGAACCACTACAGATAAACTTAAAATTAAAAAAAAGTGCTGAGAAATATTTTTAATATATTTTTTTTTCATAATATTCTATTCACTAAAAAAGGTTTGTCTAAACAGGTCCATACCTTGGCTAAGACTTAAATGGGCTTATAAAGCCTGTTCTAGAGCAGCAATCCTGCATTTTGTTCTACTAAATAAGAATCCATAATCATTTTATTCATTATGGTGTAGCTCCAGCACTCTTCATACTTACCAAGGTAGCAGTTGTATTTGTTTTAACCACGGTTACAGGTACTGGAGCTGTCTGTGCTGAAACAACACGAACTGATTTATCATTTACAACCTGATCAACCAGTTGCATGCCGGCATAACCATGACTCGAACCAATATGTCCTGAATTACCACTAATCAAACGGAAATTTACTTTCACAGCTAAACTAGGGTTTTGCTGGTCTTTCCAGATCATCTCAAAACTATTGCCACGTTGAGTCCGCTGTGCATGATCAATGAGACGGTTAATGCCATACTCACCCGGTTCATCAAAAATGATATGCGTTTGTCCTTGTAAATCTACGGCTGTAATACGTGCGCCAGGCATAGATCCTTGATTTGGCCAGACAAAATTCACCCATTGTTGAATGCCATTTTCGTAAACCATTCTTTGACCATCAATATCAATGATATAAGAAAGCAGTTGTGGATTTTCTAATGGATAAAACTGAAAATTTGATTGATTGACTGCAGCTGTTACCGTTGTTTGATTCAATTCACCCGTGGCCATACCATTATTAGGAGCAACATAACTTTGGAAATTCATCACAAATTGCGGATTTAGACTAATTCCTAAATCTTTCCAGGTTTTAGACGTTAATAAATAACCACGACGAATGATCAGTGGATCGAGATTCTCTTTGACAAAACGTGCAATACTGCCATTTTCACCTAAAATCTGACTGATTTCCTGACGAGTTGCTTGTAGGCTCGCAGAAGGGATTAAATGGATATTTTTGGCTTAAGTTAGCGGTAAACGGTTGATTGGCTTGTATCATCCATAATTTATTCATTTCATGTTGAGCAGGAATCAATAAACAATCAAAAGATTGAGTTAATGGGCTCATCAATAATTTTTGTAAAACCTGCTGATCCGGCTCATTCAGACCAACAGTCATTTTTTCATCAATCATTTTTTGACTCTGATTAAAAACAGAGTTCTGATCATTAATTGTTTGCTTGACTAAAATGATGGCTGCGGGACCAATCTCCCCTGCACTTTTAAGATCATTGAACTTGCTCCTCACCTGCGCCAATGATTGCATGTATTCATCTAATAAAGATTTATTTTGTTGATCATCACGTTTACGAACCAGTTGATAGAACATTCGGAATTCTTTTGCAATGACACCCTGGACTTGGTTTGATGCCTGTTGCGCAACTTTAAGTTTATCCCGGGTTAAAATTTTCGATTTAAGCCAGGCCATGAAACCGGTTTTCGATGTAGCCAGCTCTGCCTGAACCATTGGATTATCCCAGCTGGTTTCTTTAGTTACTTGCTCAATAATGGTACGTATAGGTGAATTTTCTGGCTCACCCAAGATTTCCATATTTTTTGTTTGCTGGTTAAAATTATGGGCTTTTGCATAGTAAATGCCATTTAAAAATTTGCGCCATTCAGCGATATATTGCTGTTTATATAATGTAGTTAACTGCTTACGAATCTGGTCTGGGCTACCGCTAAAGGTGAGATCATCCGATTGAGTACTATTTAACACCCAATCCTTGCTATCGGTTGGACGGTTCGCAGCATCATCGATGGCTTTTTCTACATATTCATTCCAGGCTTTATAAGTAAACATACCGGGTAAGGCATAACTTCCCAGTACGGTATTTTGGTTATTTTCCCCAACTAACTGTTTTATCGTTACAGCAGGATAACGCACTGCACCACGCATTTTAATTTCGTTATATACGCGATCCCGTGCAGGCATTCCGCGAATGACAGTCAGCAAAACCTGACGAGTTTGGTCAACCAGCAAAGAATCAGCTTCAAGCATAGGAAATTTCTGATCATTTGCCAGTGTAATGCTATAGGATAATATTTGCTCGGCTTTCTGGATCATTTCACCGCGTGGCATTTGTTCCCGGTTTGAATCCAGCCAGGGACGCCAGAAACGTGTCAGCTGATCACCTAAATGGCTTGAATCCATATATTGAGAATTACTCAGCATCAAGTAAGCCTTTAAAGCGTTATAAGCATCTTGCGGATTGGTTTCGGAAGGGTCTAGATATTGCTGAGTTTTCACTCCTTGTTTTATTTCTACATTGACATGATTGGCTTTTAAAGTAGCTTCATTACTTTTTATACGCCGTAAATACTGCGCAATATTCTGCTGGGTTGGCTGCAAAAGCAGTTGTTTAATTCCCGCTAAATATTCGCCTTGTAATTTTTCTCGCAATGTATTGCCTTGATACAGTCCAAAACCAAACTGAATAGGTTGATTTTCTTCAAACTGATCAAGCTGTTGCATACGCTCCTGTAAAATCAGCAAAGCATTCAGCTGTGTAGAGAGTTGTTGGCCTGATTGCTTTTGCAACTGTAAGACCTTGTCTAAATCGGCCTGAACATCGGTGATCAGCTGTTGATTATTTCGATATGACCAGATCCACAAGCTTAATATTATGGAAATCCCCAGCAAGGCCGCAATAAAAGCAAAGTAGCGTTGTTTCTTGCGTTTAGGATTAATATGCTGTTTAACCAGATGCTGGTCTTTCAAAATCACATCTGAAAATAGACCTTTCAAAAAGTAACCATGATGCTGTGAAACTGAATGACCCGGTACAGGATTTTCACTATTTAAGCTTGGTGATAATTGAAAATCCTGAACCATTTGCTCAGTCATTGGACTTTCAATAACACCCTGTTGTAAGGCACTGGTAAAATAAAAGCCACGAAATACAGGTTTAAACTGGTAGGGATTATCTTCAAACAAAGTCCCTATAAAAGTTTTCAGTACCGGTTTTAAGCTTTTAAACTCTAAAGGAAATGTCATTACACTGGGAGAAATATTCTGGCTATGACGTCGGCTAAGATGTGTGGTAGTTAACCCTTTTAAACCTTCATATAAAACAGCATAATGCTGTTCAAAAAGTGCCATTACATTCTGCATGGAATCTGGCTCATATTTTAAGGTCGCACCCCATACCTGATCAAATTCATCGACATCATAACATTCAAAAAATTCGCTAAATCCTGCAATCAAATCCATTTTGGAAAACACAACATAAATGGGGGCAAATATTTCTAAACGTTCCGTAATCTCTTGAATGCGTGCTCTTAAATTTTTAGCCAGTTTTATGGATTGTTCAGGACTTTGGCTGATCAGTTCTGCAATGCTGACCACTACAATTAAACCGTTAACAGGTGCCTGACTACGGCTTTTCTTTAATAAATTTAAAAAGCCTAACCATTCAGCTTGATCTTCAGCATAAACGGAATAACGCCCGGCAGTATCCAGCAATACCCCTTCCGTAGAGAAAAACCAATCACAATTCCGTGTCCCGCTCAGGCCAGAAGAAACACTTTTTTGAGGGGAATTTTCAAACGGAAATTTGAGACCCGAATGATAAATTGCTGAACTTTTACCTGCAGCAGGATTGCCAATCACCATATACCAAGGTAATCCATATAAAGCTGCGTTGCCTTTTTGATTCCCCAACTTTGATTTGCGAATCATCTGGATCGATTCTTTCATTTGCTGGCTAATCAACTGTAAGTCTTGCATATTTTTCTGCTTGTCATATTCCGCTTGTGTATTATTTTCAATTGCTTCTTCAAGCACTGTACCCTGTTGAATATGGCGTTTTTTTGGCACCAGTCTATAAATGCCATAACCGATAGTGATTAAAATATAAGCTGCAAACAATGCCCAAAAAATATTTCGCGGAATAGTATGATAAGAAGACAACAATGCCACTAATACAGATAGTGCAATAATGGCTTTGGGATGGGTCACATACTGCCAGAAATAAGCTAAAACGGTATAAAACATGTGATTCTCATTATTTTATTTATCTTTAAATGATTTGTTATTTGAATTAATTTAATTCTACATCGATTTAAAAAAAGCATGGGTTAAGGCCTGGTCAGTGCTGTATATCATGCTGGTCATCTCCTTTGACAGATGCGTACCCAACATAAAACCAAAAATTTTTGCGAGTTGTTGTGTATGACCAAAAATCGGGTGTGTATATATAGAATGGGAAGGTTCAATTAAAGTGGGTAAAAATGTCTGATTATTTTTCTTAATGTTTTTTATATCTGTTGCATCATCTAAAATTAGTACAAAAGGTTGTTCTTGCTGGGTCTGATCAGCGTGATCAGGCATCTCCTGATTAAGGCAAGTCAATAAATTACCTACATTATTGGCAACCTTAAGCGTCTTGATTGCATCTAGATTATTGATCTTCACACCTTCAGCGGCCACACACCAACTGGATGCAAATTCTGCTGGCAAATAATCATCCATCCCCCACATTTTTCATCCAAAAATGTCTGGTCAATTTCAGAGTCCACATTCATTATTAATGAAAATTCCTGACTTTGTTTTGATATTTGATCCAATAAATTCAGCCAGTCTGCATAAGCACTTTGCTGGGCAATATAATGATGTTGCAGATGTATTTGCTGTGAGATCGTTCCCAAGGATTGCATAAAATTAGACAGCATTTCCCGGCTTGAATATTCATCCCAGACATGTAACACGTTGTCTGATAATAAGATATGAATATTGAGTCGATTTAGACGTGGTACCGGCTTTATTGAGATGCACTGTTCGTCTGCATCACGGCTTGAAGTATCGGTATTGCTCCATCCAGGATGCATCCGGTATTGATATGCCAATTCGCTATCATAAAATAATGCAGACTGCTTTAAATGCTCAGCCACTTGCATTAAGGTTTCAGTCTGTTGTTCTAATTGTTGTTGAATTAAAGCTTTTATACGTGCCAAGCGCCCCACTTTATCTTCTTCATTTTGCTCATTCTCTTCCAGCTTTAAAATATGATCGAGCATTTGAATCCTGTAGGATAAAACAGCTAAGCCATAACTATTTTCCAAATGAGGATCTAATTCCGGCGATTTAAACTTTTTTAGACCATCAATTATTGTTGTATTTTCACCCCATGCATGGCACACAGAAGATGAAAAAATATTTAAATTGAAGCATTGGATCTCTTCAACTTTTAGCTCATGCTCAGTCTGTGCTTTATTTGATTGCTGTTCTAATAAGGCGTGATGCTGCTGTCGACATCTTATATATGATTGATAGGCCTGATAAATAAAATATGGTGCAAGCAGATTTCTTGTCTTTGCTGATGACGACTTTGCTTAACTTTATGGGTATAACTATAGGGCAAAGCACCTTGTATACCGGTGATTCCCATCATGAGATTAGTGATCTGTATATACTTGTTTTCAAAAGTTAAGGATTCTATCTCAGTCACTGGAAAATTAAGATTTAAAGAACTGTGGAATTTAAAATCATTCGCCCAATACTGCGTTGTATATGAATGTGGCCTATGGCGCAACAAACGTGTCGCCTGAATAAACTCATAACCTGTAGGTGTGGTAAAGAGATCATCTATTACAGAAGTTTCTTGCCACCAACGTTCTGCACGCATTGGTATAACTCCTGTTGAGTATTTGAATCACTGACCACAAGATCAACATAACTATTCATTTGAACTTTTAAATTAAAGATATGACTTAAAAGTTGGCTGAAAATATACAGACTATGGCCTTTAAAAATTTGTGAATCTATGACTAAACTCACTTTAATACCCCGGACAAATAAGGGAAAAGGTTGTGCTTCAACCAGTTTTTGTGTCAAAGAGAAATCAATCTTTTTGATGGCGTCAATAACAAGCTGGTTTTCTTTTAATTTAGGCAAGTTATAAAGCATTAAAAGCTCTTTAATATGGCTAACGGCATCAAGTTAAGTTCCCTCAAACTCAAGATGCTGACTGTTTGTCATATACCGTATTTGTTAATCAGCAGCTAAGTGCTAGAGAAAGGCTGGTAAAAGACCGTGAATCGGATGAATTGGCTCAAGTTTCTATAAATATTTCTGAGACTAAAACACTTGCAATATCTTCAGAAAGTGTCGTCTTTACATGATTATTGTAAGCGTGCGCTGAACCCCATAGCTATTTTTTAATTTGAGTTGGGTTTCCAGCGGTGTGGCAGTAATTCTTCAATCTGGGTCACTTTATGTGTTGGCAACCTTTTCAGCACATCACTTAAATAGGCATATGGATCCAGCCCATTCAGTTTTGCCGACTGGATTAAAGTCATGATATTGGCCGCTCGCTGACCACTGCGCAGCGAACCTGCAAATAACCAGTTCTTACGCCCCAACGCCCAGGGACGCATTTGATTCTCTACCCAATTATTGCAAATCGGTAGATTGCCATCATCCAAATAGCGACTTAAAGCTGGCCAACGCTTCAGAGTGTAATTGATAGCCTTGGCAATTGGAGAACTCGACGGCACCGTCAGATAATGTTGGTTGAGCCATTCATATAGTTGTTGCATCACCGGTTGACTATGCTGTTGTCGGTATTCGCGGCGGTGTTGCGCTGTACCATCCGTCTTTTTCCTGAGTTCTGCTTCTATGGCATACAGTTTCTGAATCAGCACTAATACCTGTTCAGCGACCTGACTTTTTTTGGTCACATGCAGTTCGTGGAATTTACGACGTGCATGTGCCATGCAGCCCACCTCAATGACCTGACCTGATCTAAAGCGTGCTTTGTAGCCACTGTAATCATCACAGACCAGATGGCCCTGCCAATCTTTTAGAAAGGCTTCGGCATGTTCACCAGAGCGACTGTCTTGAAAGTCATAAATCACGGCTTGAATTGGATTATATTGGGTTGTTGCATAAGCCCAGACATAACCTTTCTTCGGTTTTTTATCTTTATCATCCATCCGCATGATGGTGACGGGTGTTTCATCTGCATGAATCACCGCTTGCTGTAGGATCACCTTTCTTAATGCATCGGTTAGGCGTTCTAACTCTACACCACAGCGACCAATCCAGTCAGATAGCGTTGATCTGGACAGATCAACACCTGCGCGTAGAAAGATCTGGCGCTGACGGTACAGCGGTAAATGATCTGCATACTTCGATACCAGTACATGGCTGAGTAATTCAGGACTGGCGATTCCTTTCTCAATCACATATGCCGGCATTGCTTGTTGGGTCAGTGTGTCACATTGATCACACACCCATTTGCCACGCACATGCTGTTCCTTATAGAACTGTGCCGGTCTGAAATTCAGTTTTTCACTGATATCTTCACCGATACGACGGAGTTGGCAGCCACAACTGCATTGGGTTGATGCAGGTTCATGCTCAATACGGATGGTGTGTAGATGATCTGGCAGCAGTCGACGTTTAGGTTTATTGGTTTTGGCTTTCTGTGTCG
>NZ_VPCP01000070.1:0-16229 GCF_013418145.1 Acinetobacter sp. YH12201
TAAACATCGGACTATTTCCGGTTTTCTAGCAGGCATATTTTCATCTTTATGTGCTTATCAACTCTGTCAGAAGAATAAGCCAAAAATTCATGTCGTTAGAAATTTAGCTTATCCGTAACTAGGGTTAAATATAGTTTGCTTTAGACAGCGTTTTTTAAACTGTATTCCTTTATCTTCCGAATACAACTTAATGAAGCCAATTCAATCCAAATTTTGATGTGGGGTAGGTTGAGGGGTAAAATTACAGATAAAAAATAAGCCCTTGTAAAAACAAGGGCTTATTTAGATATTTGGCGGAAGCGGTGAGATTCGAACTCACGGAGGACTCACACCCTCGTCGGTTTTCAAGACCGGTGCATTAAACCGCTCTGCCACGCTTCCAATGGCGGCTATAATATAAATAAAATTCTATCTTGGCAAATACTTTTCCATGTTTTTCTTGTCAACCGCTTAAAATAAAAACAAAATGCATTAATTTGCTGAATTTTCAGGCTTTTCATAACGAATTTTATTCACGTACCACAGTTTTTTACCTGATGGTGTCAGCACCTCAACTTCATCATCGATCTGCTTGCCTAGTAACGCTCGTGCCATAGGTGAATCAATGGAAATATGCTGTGGATGATGATCATAAATTTCATCTACCCCGACAATACGCAAGGTTTTTTTCTCACCCTCATCATTTTCAATATCCACCCAGGCACCAAAATATACTTTGCCTTCTTGCTCCGGGGAAAAATCAATGATGCGCAGCTCTTCCAGGCGTTTACCCAGATAACGGACACGGCGGTCAATCTTGCGTAAAATTTGCTTGTTGTATTGGTAATCAGCGTTTTCTGATCGATCGCCGAGACTGGCTGCCCAGTTCACTTTCCGGGTAATTTCCGGTCGTTCTTCGTGCCACAAGTGTTGTAATTCTGCGACTAATTTGTCATGTCCAGCACGTGTAATTAAGTTAGATTTCATGATGATTTTTGCAGTTATGTTTACATTTTACTTACAAGAATCGGCTATTCTATCCCGTATTTACACACAACTAAAGTTTATAAAATTAATTCTTCAATAAAATTAATTTGTTATGCTACATTTTTCCAAAAATTTTCGTACAAAATTTGACAAGTATATTTTTCAGCCTTATTATGCGCCCATGTTTTTAGTTTGCTTGCTTTTTAATCTATGTAGAAATTCTACATGATTCTCCTTTTAATCCTATGTCATTTTGAATGACGTCATGACTGCCCAACCCTTATTGAATTTATCAAACTTGTAAAAGTCTGAGGCCTGTTTGCCTTTGCTTTTAGGGCATAAATTACTTGTAGCGGAGACAACATGCACAGTAGTTCAACTTCTGGGGCGAGGCTTTGCCTTAAACCTTTAACTTCTTCTCTCTCGTTAAAAATTCTTGCATTTAGCACAGTGTTATTTCCGTTCCATAGTATCAATGCAAGTAAATCATTCCAGTACGATGCTGTGGTCAATGGCAAACAGCTCACCGTCGTTTCGGTAGAAAATCCTACGACTATTTTTAAAGATGGTTCGCACCAGCATGGTTTCGGTTATGACCTGGCGCGTAACTATGCCAACAGCTTAAATGTCAAACTGGTGTTTAAAACCGTACCTGATAACGCTACGGCACTGAAATGGGTTTCGCAAGGTAAAGCCAACTTTGCCATGACCACTGCCAATCTCAGTGAAATTGAACAAAAGCGCCTGACTTCTTTTTCAGCAACCTGTGGCGATATAAGCAGCCTGCAACAGAATGGTCTAAATACCAGCCTGAACTGGGTCTTTAAACATGCAAATGATCCACTTGCCCAAACTGCAAGTGGCTTTGTCTGTCAGGGCAAACAGTCTGGTGCAATTCGCCAGTTGGCATCGTTCTATAATCAGAATGTGGTACAAGAACATTCATGGGATAGTATCCAGCGTGATTTAAATCAGCGTATGCCGATTTATAAAGCCAGCTTTAAAAATACTGCAGCAAAATATGATTTAGACTGGCATTTGCTGGCAGCAATTGGTTATCAGGAATCGTATTTAAAACCGAATTCCGTTTCCCCGACCGGTGTTCGTGGTTTAATGATGCTGACCAATAGCACTGCCAAAGCCATGGGGGTCAGTAACCGAACCGATCCGGCACAAAGTATTGAAGGCGGTGCGAAATATTACGACCAGATGTTAAGTCGATTTTCAGATGTCCCTTTGCCTGACCGTAACTGGTATGCGCTGGTTGCTTATAATATGGGACCGGGGGCAGTCGGGCAGATTCAAAACCGCATTCAGGCTCAAGATAAAAATCCGAACAACTGGGTTAACTTGTATAGTTATTTAGAGCGTAACAAGGCCAGCAATGGTCGTTACCGTCAAGCGGTACAATATGTAACCCGTATCCGTGCCTATTTAGAACATATTAAAACTTCAGAGTTAGTGAATATTTAATATCTTCTAAATACAAAAAAGCTTACCCAAGGGTAAGCTTTTTTTATGCTTAAAATAACTTAAGCGATAGTTCTGAAGCAAAAAGCCCTTAAGCTGTTTGCTCAAGCACTTTTTTGAATAAATCTTTTTGCTCTTGGCTTGGCTTGGCTGTTTGTAAAGCCATCAATTGTGACATATCGCCTTGAACCTTAATTTTACCGGTCATGAAGGCTTGCATTGCAGCAGCCATATCAAATTCCAGGAACACTTTACGCAAAGTTTCACCATCCATGTTCAACGTGGTTTTCGCATTTGAAGAGAGACCTTTTTTGATTGCACCACCATCAAGAGACAATTCTGTATTGCCTTGAGCATCAGACACCACCAGGTTGATGGCTAAATTTGCCAGTGCAGGTGGCAAGTTTAAATCACCAGCTTGCGCAGTTAATGTTTCTACAGTTGAAAACCAATCATCAGTTAAAAAGGCAGGCATGATCTTTCCTCAATTTATTTGTGCATTTGTGTCGCCTATCCAGACAACATCTTTGTGAAGCTATTTTGCTTGAAGCTTGTTATAGCATGTAAAATTGTTTTCTGCTTAACGTTTTTTGTACGATGCGTTCAATTTTTAAGTTTTCAATACATTTATTAAATAAATCAGATATATAAAGTTATATAAATTAGACACCAATGCTAAAATTGGTGTCTAAAAATGCGCTTAGTCCGCAACAAAACCTAAATTAACCATATTGATCCGTTTGCTTTGCCCTTCTTCTTCAGTTGAACAGCTGCCCGTAAAATCAATTTCACGTTGTGCATCCAAAGCTTCAAAGTCAAACAGTTCACGGTCGGCCAGTTGTGAAGGCGATACATTCTGCATGGCACCAAAAATACTGTGTAAACGTTTTGGATACTGCTTATCCCATTCACGCAGCATGTCATTAATCATGGCACGCTGTAAATTTTCCTGTGAACCACACAAGTTACACGGAATAATCGGGAACTGGCGCATTTCTGCATATTTGATGATGTCTTTTTCTTCCACATAAGCCAGCGGACGAATCAGGATATTTTTCTTGTCAGATGACAACAGTTTCGGTGGCATGGCCTTTAAGCTGCCACCATGGAATAGGTTCAAGAAGAAAGTTGCCATAATGTCATCACGGTGATGACCCAAAGCGACTTTGGTCGCACCAATTTCCTGCGCAAAGCCATACAATGAACCACGACGTAGACGTGAACACACTGCACAGTAGGTTTTACCTTCAGGCGTCAGTTTTTTAGTAATACTATAAGTGTCTTTTTCCAGAATATAATAAGGAATTTTATTTTCCTCTAAATAACGTGGCAAGACATCTTCAGGGAAACCCGGCTGCTTTTGATCCAGGTTGACTGCAACTACATCAAAGTTGATCGGTGCAATGCGTTTAAATTGCAACAAAATATCCAGCAAGGTATAACTGTCTTTACCCCCAGAAATACAGACCATTACCTTGTCGCCATCTTCGATCATTTTAAAATCACGAATGGCATGACCGACTTGACGGCGAAGCTTTTTCAACAAACGGTAATATGCCGAACTAGTGGGCAGTTCTGGTTTGAAATTAAATCCTTGTTCGGACTCAACTGGCGAGTACATAGACGAGATTTACCCATAAATAAAAATACCGCGCAATTTTATCCGATTCAGTCTGAACACGCACCAAAAGAATGTAATTTCTGCAAATTGTTTATTACTACCCTTTTCATCTAAAACTCTCACGTTTATTTTGACCTGACGAGTTCAGTTTTTAGCCACAATGCTTACCATTTGTACTTTTCCACAGTTGTCCACAAAACCTGTGGATAACTTTGTGGATTTTAAAACACTTGACAAGGTGTCAGACCTGTTATTTAAGGCTTCTATTTAAATTGATCATTTTTTGATCAATTTAAATATTATTTAAAATCAACTGTTTATATGTGTCAAGTTATCCTGATTAAAAAAAATTAATATTTTTTTTGATTACTATCTCAACAAACGGTACTTGATTTTTACAAACTATTGGTAAAATTAATGGAGTAATACTTTCCATCTTGTTTTTTTTTGTTAAACTCCACTTGTACTGTTTGGAACACATGTTTTCTATTTATAAAAATGAAAAATAACTTTGTAAAAATTGGACTTTATTTTTTGGGGTGTGTAGCAGTTCAATCTGTTGCAACGACCAGTCATGCCGGCCAGACCATTTATCAATTAAAAGATTCGAATGGTACGACCTTGCTCACCAACAAGAAAAATCGTTACAACCATCTCAAAGTCGAGAAAAAAACGTATTATCCAGACAGCAATATTCATAGTTATAGTAACTGGGGTTCATCCGAAGCTTCGGTACTGCCGAGTTATAGCCGCAATAAAAATGCTTTCGATTCCATTATTAAACAGGCCGCGTCTCAACATGGCATATCTGAAGGTCTGATTAAAGCAGTCATGCATACTGAATCAGGCTTTAATGTCAATGCACGCTCACCTGTCGGTGCCAAGGGCCTGATGCAGCTTATGCCTGCGACGGCAAGACGTTTTAATGTTTCAAATGCCTTTGATCCCTATCAAAATATTATGGGTGGAGCAAAGTATTTATCCTGGTTAATGAAACGCTTTAACGGCAATACCTCACTGGTTCTGGCCAGTTACAATGCGGGTGAAGGCAATGTCGCCAAATACGGCGGCATTCCACCTTTCAGAGAAACCCAGGACTATGTCAGACGTGTGAGCAGCCGTTTCAGCAACTTATATGCCAATGGCTTGGGTCATAGTACGAACTCAACAAAATCTGCTTCCGATAGCGGCAAAATTGTTGCCCAATCCAACAATGATAAATCCGCTTCATCACATGCGGCCCGTCGTTATAGTTCACAGCGTCAAATTATCATGGCATCCGATGGCAGTTTCACCGATGCCCCCGGCTCGTATGCCACGGCACATGCGACAGCTTCCGCAAGAATTTCAATTGTTGACAATTAAATTGTTTTAGAAACTGCGCCATTATCGAGTTTTCTTAATTTTTCCTTGAATTTTTAAGACTTACACCTCATATTTAGAAAGATGATTTTTGATTTATAAATCAGATTATTTTTTTATTATAAGAGGATTTTCCCAATGATGCGGATTGGTTTGTTCTTGCTAACCAACCTCGCGGTACTGGTAGTAGCTGGCATTATCTTGTCACTCTTCGGTGTCGGTAGTTACCATGGCGCGGGTGGCTTAAATCTAGGCAACCTGATGGTCATCTGTTTTGTCTTTGGTATGGTTGGCTCTCTCATTTCGTTGTTTATGTCGAAATGGATGGCAAAAAAATCTACCGGGACAGAGTTGATCGACCCCAATGCTCCGCGTAACCAGGCTGAAGCATGGTTATTACAAGAAATTGCGCAATTATCGCAACGTGCCGGCATTAACATGCCAGAAGTGGGTATTTTCCCATCTTATCAGTCGAATGCTTTCGCTACAGGCTGGAATAAAAACGATGCATTGGTTGCCGTTTCAACAGGCTTGCTCGAACGCATGAATAAAGACGAACTTCGTGCGGTGCTTGCGCACGAAATTGGTCACGTTGCCAATGGTGATATGGTCACGCTTGCCCTGATTCAAGGTGTAGTCAACGCCTTTGTCATGTTCTTTGCACGTGTGGTCGGTGACTTTATTGACCGTAATGTATTTGGTCGCGAAGATGGTGAAGCACCAGGCCTGGCTTATTTTGCCATTACCATGGTACTGGATATCGTGTTTGGTATTTTGGCCTCAGCGATTGTCATGTGGTTCTCTCGTCACCGTGAATACCGTGCTGATGAAGCGGGTGCACGTTTAGCCGGTAAACAGGCGATGATTTCTGCGTTACTGCGTTTACAGGCAGAATCAGAATTGCCAGATCAAATGCCGAAAGAAATGAAAGCTTTCTCTATTGCAGAAGGCAAAGAACAGGGTTTCAGCTTGGCTGCCTTGTTCCAGACCCACCCTAGTATTGAACAACGTGTGGCTGCATTACAACAGTTGAATTGCCCATAATCTGTTTAGACTGAATCTGCTTAGATAGACGGGATATAAAAAGCCTCCACGATGGAGGCTTTTTTGTGACTAAATCCGCTAATAGACGGTCATTGAAATCAATTATGCACACCACTCATACACACGATATCAAGAGCAAAATCATCGATTGATTGATCTTGCATGACCTTAAATATTCAGTGATTGCCACCATTGCCATAACCAGCCAAGTCCCAGCCACATGGCCATAATTAATAAAATGATAAAAACAATGCCCAGTAAATCAGGAAGATGCAGCCAGATCCAGGCCACGACAGGGTTACGCCAAAATGCAGAAGACTGCTGCTTCTGTTCCAGACGTTCATGCAAAAAGGGATGGGTGACATGTGACTCACTACGAATCTGATATTCCTCACGAATATGATCATGCACAATGGCTAAAGCTTTGCGACTAGGACGAATAAAAACGTCAAAAATCGTTCCCGCTACAGGGATAAAACCAACCACAGCATCCATCATGGCCAATCTCAGTACTGGAGTCAGTTTACTTTGCGGTACGCCAATTTGCTTGGCCTTATAGATGGCATAACAGGTCAATGCAAAACCGGCAACATCGCCAGCCACAGGAATGGTACTTAAGGCAGCATCTGCCCCGACACCTTGTTTGGTGAATGGAATCCGTACAACCGAATCCATCATATTCGCGAACTTGGCTAAATCGCGTTCCAAACGTACGACTTCCTGTTGGCTCAATTTTTTTTGTTGTTGCTCTGACATTGCCACATTCCCAAAAAATAATGATCTAAATAATCGAGATTACATCATGTCTTTTCTACATGCTGTGTATAGATATGATTAATGTAGTGAAAGCCGGCTGAAATCAAGCTACCTCAGCCTAATTTGACTGAGACATTTACAAAGATATCTTAACTATTGAACAGTTTTATATAACAAGAAAATCCTTCAATATTCTCTTTTCGCTAAAGGAATATTGAAGGATAGAACTAATCAGATTATGTTTTCGGTTTGGTTTTCAACAGCGTACGAATCAGCACATACATAAAGGGAATAAAAATCAGCACCAAAACGGTGGCAAAAATCACCCCACCTAACACGCTGACCCCGATTTCCTGACGGCTGGCAGCACCCGCACCAAAGGCAAATACCAGCGGAATTACCCCTGCACCAAAGGCCAACGACGTCATGAGAATCGGGCGTAAACGCAGACTAGCACCTTCCAGCGCAGCTTCAACAACACTGCTGCCTTGCTGCTCGGCAAGTGCGGCAAATTCGACAATTAAAATGGCATTTTTACAGGACAGGCCAATGGTGGTGAGTAAGGCAATCTGGAAATAAATGTCATTTGGAAAACCGGCAAAATAACTGAACAGGATATTGCCGCTAATCCCCAAAGGAATGGCAGTTAATACTGCCGTAGGGATAGACCAGCTTTCGTACAGTGCAGCCAGACACAGAAAAATAAAGCCAATCGACAATATATACAGCAATATAGCCTGATTACTCGAGCGTTTTTCTTCATAGGACAAACCGCTCCACGCCACATCGATACCCGGGTGCTGGGCCACCAGTTGTTCAACATCCCCCATTGCCACACCCGAGCTAACATCCTTGGCGGTATCTGCTTCCATTTGCAGGGCGGTATAGCCCATATAACGGTTCACTACATCTGGCCCACCACTCCAGCTGACCGTAGCAAAATTGCTAAAGGACACCATCTGGTTCAAGTCATTGCGCACATACCAGTATTGCAGGTCTTCAGGTTTAGAACGGAATTCGGCATCGCCCTGCATCATCACCCGTTTAATCCGGCCGCGATCAATAAAATCATTGATATAGCTGCCGCCCCATGCACTCGACAAGGTACTGTTAATGGCGGTTTGTGACAGTCCATTGGCCATCGCCAGTTTCTGGTCAATATTGACCTTCAAACCGGCTTTATCAGGATTTGAACGCTTATCCAGATTTTCAAAACTGCTGTATTGTTTTGCCTGCTGCTGCAATTGCTTAAACTGGCTATCCAGATAGGCACGACCTTGACCATTGATATCACGAATCCAGAAATCCAACCCGTCAGTCTGGCCTAAACCACTGACCGAAGCCGGCATCGTCACATTAATCTGTGCATTCGGATTCTTTTTAAAATGCTTTAAGGCACGTTCCCGAATGGCTTGGGCTGAATTTTCTTTGCCAGAACGCTCATCCCAGGGCTTTAAGGCAATAAAACCCTGACCTAAGTTTTGTCCCGTTCCCGCCATATTACGACCATAACGTACCATCACCAGATTTACGTTGTCTTTTTCATTTTGCAGAAAATATTGTCTAATCTGCTCACCAATTTCGGAACTTTTCGACATCGGTGCACCATCTGCCAGCTTAAACTGCACATTGAGAATGCCCTGATCTTCACTGGGAATAAAACTGGTTGGCAAGGCGCGATAAAACAAGGCAAAAACACTGATCAGTGCAGCAAGCAGCAGCAAACAAATGGCTTTATATCGCAGGGTTAAGGTAGATAATTGAAGATAGCGCTGTTTTAAGCCATCCAGCTTTTGGTTAAACCAGAGCGCCCACTGGGTAGGCTGTGGATTGGGCTTTAAAATCAGGGCACATAAAGCTGGAGTTAAAATCAGGGCAACAGCCAGCGATAAAGCCATAGCTGCAACCAAGGTAATGGAAAACTGGCGGTAAATCACCCCGGTTGAACCACCAAAAAAGGCCATCGGAATAAACACCGCTGTCAGTACCAGCGTGATCCCCACCAATGCCCCACTAATTTCCTGCATGGATTCAAGTGATGCCTGCCGAGCCGCCAGGTTTTTCTCATGCATCAGCCGCTCAATATTTTCTACCACCACAATGGCATCATCCACCAGCAGCCCAATCGCCAGGACCAGAGCAAAAAGGGTGAGTGTATTGATACTCAAGCCAAGCACATACAATATCGCCATCGTGCCCAGCAGAACAACCGGTACGGTAATTGCCGGAATCAGCGTAGCGCGCCAGTTTTGCAGGAACAGGAACATCACCACAATCACCAGCAACACCGCTTCCACCAGGGTTTTCACCACTTCTTTAATGGATTCTTTGACAAATGGCGTATTATCACGCGGATAAACCAGCTTATAGCCTTCAGGAAGCTGCTTCGAAATCTGGTCTACCTCAGCCTGAATCAGTGCTGAAGTCGCCAGGGCATTGGCACCGGAAGCCAGCGAAATACCCATCCCGGCAGAAGGAAAGCCGTTGATGGTATTCATGGATTGATAATTTTCTGCCCCCAGTTCAATTCGGGCGACATCTTTTAAATAGATAAAACTGCCATCACGCGCAGATTTGACAATGATATTTTCAAATTCCGGCACCGTTTTTAAACGTGAACCAGAAGTGACTTTGGTATTTAAATACTGGTCTACTACTGTCGGTAAATCACCCACCGCCCCTGCTGCAACCTGGGTATTTTGCGCTTCAACAGCGGCACGGATATCACTCGGCATTAAATTGTATTGTTTTAATTTTAAGGGGTTTAGCCAGATGCGCATGGCATATTGCGAACCAAAGACATCAACCTCCCCCACACCATCTATACGTGCCAGATCTTCTTCCAGATGGGTCTGCATGTAGTCGGATAAGGCAATGCTGTCACTTTTTCCCGAAGCATCATATAGGCCAATGACCATGTGCGTGTCA
The DNA here is from genome assembly GCF_013418145.1 of Acinetobacter sp. YH12201. Lineage (NCBI taxonomy): Bacteria > Pseudomonadati > Pseudomonadota > Gammaproteobacteria > Moraxellales > Moraxellaceae > Acinetobacter > Acinetobacter sp. YH12201. The sequence continues at coordinate 10,148 of NZ_VPCP01000070.1, forward strand.
CCCAGTGACTTGAATACATTCACTACCTGACGTTGCACTTCATCCGGTAAACGGTTCAGCACGCCATTAATTGCATTTTGTACCTGGACTTGTGCAGTATCGGGATCAGTGCCATTTTCAAAACTGATGTTAATGCGACTGCGCCCGGATGAATCACTGCTGGAACTAAAATACAGCAGATGATCAATGCCTTTTATTTGCTGTTCCAGCACCTGGGTGACACTTTCTTCCACCGTTTCTGCTGAAGCACCATTGTAGCTGGCACTGACGCTAATCCGTGGCGGGGCGATGTCAGGAAAGCGCTCTACCGGTAAATTCAGCGTTGCAAAAACCCCAAAAGCCATCAGGATAATGGCTAAAACACCTGCAAAAATCGGTCGATGAATAAAAAATCTAGACAGCATATATCCTGGTCACTTAAGTGCTAAGGGATAAAAAATTCAACTCGATCATTGAATAACTAAAATGATTGATCTGATCTTGATCATCAATGACAAAACTATAAAAGCCAATCATATTTAACAGAAAAATAAGACTTTGCCTTAAATAAGGAGAAAATGTGAAGGAATTTTCTTTATTAAATTACCACGGCTTTTAAAGCAAGCTTAGGACATATTTTTTACTATTGCATTTCAATATTTTAATTAAGTTAATGTAATTAATTTTTGCTTAAGCAAAATCGAATAGGATGGTGCAAATTATTGAATATTTAAGTGCAATGAACTCCTATTCCCCCTTTAAAGGTAAAACCGGTGTTAAGCGTGTATTGAATGCAACCCAGTATTCTCTTGCTGGTTTTAAATCTGCATTTATCCATGAAGCCGCTTTTCGTCAAATCGTCCTGATCAATGTCGTACTCATTCCGAGCAGTTTTTTTCTTGATGTGACCGCGGTTGAACAGGCGCTCATGGTTGCTGTCTGCTTACTGGCTTTGATTGTGGAATTATTGAATTCAGCAATTGAAGCCGTGGTCGATCGTATTTCTTTGGACAAACATCCCCTTTCAAAAAATGCCAAAGACATGGGCAGTGCTGCACAGTTTGTAGCCCTCGGCATCATCTTCTTTGTCTGGCTGATTATTTTAATCAAGTAATCATTTTAAGGCTTTCATCTTTATCAATTTTCAAAAAGCACCTTTAATCAGGTGCTTTTTTTATATCTCAATCTAAACTTTCTTTAAGACATAAAAAAACCCGGCTTGCGCCGGGTTTTTTAATCAGTTCAATGCTTAGTGAGCAGAGAATTGGTTCATAGTGTTTTTAGAGTCATCACCAGCTTTAAGGGCATTGTCACCAGCGAAGATTTCTTTGTGGTCGTCACCGATATCAGAACCCGCCATTGCTTGGTGTTTCACACAAGCGATGGTACCGCGGATTTCTTTACGTTGTACGCCAGCAACATAAGCCAACATACCTTCAGAACCGAAGTAACCTTGAGCAAGCTCGTGAGTAGAAAGAGCAGCTGTGTGGTAAGTCGGAAGTGTGATCAAGTGGTGGAACACACCTGCTTCACGAGAAGCATCTGCCTGGAATGTACGAACTTTTTCGTCAGCTTCAGCAGCTAATTCAGTAGCATCGTACTCAGCGCTCATTAATTTAGCACGGTCGTAAGCAGAAACGTCTTTACCTTCAGCAACCCAACGGTCGTAAGCTTGTTGACGGAAGTTTAAAGTCCAGTTGAACGATGGTGAGTTGTTATAAACAAGTTTCGCATTTGGAACAACTTCTTTAACACGGTTCACCATGTGAGCGATTTCGTCAACGTTTGGAGTTGCAGTTTCGATCCAAAGCAGGTCAGCACCGTTTTGTAGGCTAGTTACACAGTCAAGTACAACGCGGTCGATTTGAGTGCCTTCGCGGAACTGGTACAAACCAGATGCTAAACGTTTAGGACGGTGAAGTTTACCATCACGTTTGATCAGAATTTCGTCTTCTTGCGCTTCTGAAATGTCAATTTCAGTTGTATCTAAGTAGCTGATGTATTGAGAAGCGATGTCGCCTGGCTCTTTAACCACTGGGATTTTTTGAGTCAAGTCAGCGCCTTCAGAGTCAGTACGTGCAACGATGATACCGTCATCAAGACCCATTTCTAAGAATGCATAGCGAAGTGCGTGGATTTTCGCGATGAAGTCTTCGTGTGGAACTGTTACTTTACCAGCTTGGTGACCACATTGTTTAGCATCAGAAACCTGGTTTTCGATTTGTAGTGCACAAGCACCCGCTTCGATCATTTTCTTAGCAAGTAAGTAAGTCGCTTCTTCGTTACCGAAACCAGCATCGATGTCCGCAATAATTGGTACAACGTGAGTTTGGAAACCGTCGATTTGAGCAGTGATTTCAGCAGCTTTAGCAGTGTCACCAGCGTCTTGTGCTTTTTTAAGTGCACGGAACAAATCGTTTAATTCTTTTGCGTCAGCTTGACGTAAGAATGTATAGATTTCTTCGATCAATGCAGGAACAGAAGTTTTTTCGTGCATAGATTGGTCAGGAAGTGGACCGAATTCTGAACGAAGAGCAGCAACCATCCAGCCAGAAAGGTAGATATAACGACGTTCAGTCGTACCGAAGTATTTTTTGTTCGCAATCATTTTTTGTTGTGCGATGAAACCGTGCCAGCAACCTAATGATTGAGTATATTTGCTAGAGTCAGCATCATAAGCAGCCATATCACGACGCATAATCGCAGCTGTATATTTAGCAATGTCTAAACCAGTTTTGAAACGGTTTTGCATTTGCATACGTGCAGCGTCTTCAGCACTGATGTCTGCCCAAGTGTTGCCGAATTTCGCTTTTAATTCGCGGATTGCATCAATCGCTGTTTGGTATGTAGTCATGATATTTTCCTGTAATAATATTAGGATTTCATCAAGCGAAGGCTAAAATCACACTCATATTATTTGTTCAGATTTAGAGCGCTTCGTTAAGATGAACACAGATTAGATTGAGTTAAAAAATTAATCCAATATTCTCGATTAATTCCCAGTATTTATTTAAAAAATATGTAGATCAAAGTCTTATTATATTTATGTTTCAAAATTTTAAATTATTGTTTTAATTAATTTTATTTTAATTACTCAAAATCATTTTTTGCTTACAAAGTGTTCGAAATGCCGTTTTTTTCTTCATTAGACTTAAGTCGTGCTTTGAAAGAAAAAAGCTTGACCAGCTACTTTTTTAGTCATTTATGTAAATTTTTAATCAAAATCATCAAAATATGACTGTATTTTATTTCTTCTATTTTCTTTTTATAGCTCACTCAATAAAGGCCTTTATTTGCTATTAAAATCCCCGATTTTTTCTCTCTGATTCATTTAACTTTACTTCAACAAGCGTGGCATTTACCCTCGTTAATTCATTCATTAATTCATTTTATCTATATAAAATTCCACGATTATCCCGTCTCTTTTTTCATCAATATTCCTACACAAGCCTTGTCGCTTATGGCATAATCGAAATAATTTCATGAGCTTATTTTCGGTATTTCTTGTATGAATCTGGAGCGGGTCGATCTCAATCTATTAATATATCTTGATGTACTGCTTCGCGAAAAAAATGTCACGCGTGCTGCAGAACAATTGGGTGTAACCCAACCTGCCATGAGTAACATTTTGCGTCGTTTACGCAATTTATTTAATGATCCGCTGTTAATTCGTTCTTCTGAAGGAATGACCCCCACAGAACGTGCTTTGGAATTACAGCCGCGTATCCGTGATGCCTTATCCGATCTTTCAATGATTCTGGAACCGCGTACCGAGTTCCGTCCTTATACATCGAATCGTGTTTTCCGCATTATGACCTCGGACTATGCGGAAGCGACTTTAGTACCACGTTTGGTTAAAGCCTTACGCTCTGAAGCACCCAATGTGGTACTGGACTTTTTAACCCCCAGTGACGTGTCTTACCGTGACATGGAACAAGGCAAAGTCGATCTGGCGATTAACCGTTTCAATGAAATTCCGCAAAGTTTCCACCAGGTCCTGGTCTGGCGAGACAGTTTTTCCTGTTTGCTCAATAGCAAGCATCCTGCTGCAGGAAATTTAAACCTTAAAAGTTATTTAGATGCACAGCATATCTGGGTCTCTAAAACAGGGATGGGTGTTGGCTTTGGCGTGAACCCGGAAAAACAGGCGGGTTTGGGCTGGATTGATCAGGCTTTGGAACGTATTGGTCAAAAGCGTAAAATTTCGGTCTTTACCCGTCACTATCAAATGCCCGGGTTATTGGCTGCCAATGTTGACCTCGTTGCGACTTTGCCAACACGCATTGCACGTTTACAGGCTAAAAACCAGAACCTGCTGATGAAAGACCCACCCTTCTACATTCCCGAGTTTGAATTGAAGATGGCATGGTGTCCGTTATTGCATCATCACCCGGCACATCGCTGGTTGCGCCAGCTCATTCTGTATGTTGCACGCCAAATGATCGAAGAAGAAAATCGTGAATTTTTAATGAATAATTCGCAATTTTCACATTATTAAGCGCAATTTTTCTTAAATTCTTCTTTTTTAAGCTTATACTGTATTTAGTCGGGTAGTCATTTCATTACTACCTGACCTTCTTTTATGTTAAAAATATTCATAATAATGATGATCCACAGGTGGATTTGTGAGCCTCTTTCAAAATATCGTCATCATCATCATCCTCATTGCAGGTGCGGGATTCTTATCGCTCACCGAAATTGCCCTGGCGGGTGCACGTAAAGTTAAACTAAAAATACTGGCTGAATCAGGGGATGAACGTGCTCAGCAAGTGTTGGATTTACAGGAAAATTCAGCAGACTTTTTTGCAGCTTCACAAATCGGTTTAAATGCTGTTGCTATTCTTGGCGGTATTTTAGGTGAAGGTGCTTTCCGTCCTTATTTTCTCGAGCTAGTTTCACGTTTCTATACGGGTGCGTGGGCTGAAACAATCGGTTTTGCCTTGTCTTTTACTTTAGTCACGTCATTATTCATTCTGTTTGCAGACTTGATGCCAAAACGTCTGGCCATGATTGCACCGGAAAAAATTGCTGTGTCTGTGATCAACCCGATTCAAATTTTTATTAGCGTATGTCGTCCACTGGCCTGGTTCATCAATGCCATTGCCAATCTGTTATTTCGCCTGTTCAAGGTCAATACCACCCGTGAAGACAACATCACCTTTGATGATATTTCTGCTGTCATGGATGCAGGTGCGCAGGCAGGTGTATTACAGAAACAGGAACATCACTTTATTGAAAACGTGTTTGAGCTTGAAGAACGTAATGTTCCTTCGAGTATGACAACTCGTGAAAATGTCATCTATTTCACTTTGAAAGAATCTGAAGCCAGTATCCGGCAAAAACTGGCTGAATATCCTTATTCCAAGTTTCTGGTGTGTAGTGAAAATATTGATGATGTGATTGGTTATGTTGATGCTAAAGATATTCTAGTGCGTATTCTGAATAACCAGTCTTTACTGCAGTTAAATGAAAGTACCATTCGTAATGTATTGACCATTCCAGATACTTTGACTTTATCTGAATTACTGGACCGTTTCCGTTCCACCAAAGAAAAGTTTGCAGTCGTGATTAACGAATATGCTCTGGTGGTTGGCGTAATTACCTTGTCCGACATTATGATTACTGTCATGGGCGATTGGGTCACGCCAATTGAAGCGGATCAGCAAATTATCAAGCGCGATAACAATTCCTGGCTGATTGATGGCAGCACACCTATTGAGGATCTGAAACATGCGCTGGAAATTGATGAAATGCCAGATGAAGAAAATTATGAAACGCTTGCTGGTTTCATGATGTACCGTCTACGCAAAATTCCACGCCCTGCCGATACCGTGATCTATGGTAACTATAAATTTGAAGTAGTGGATGTTGACCATTTTAAAATTGACCAGCTCCTAGTCACACGACTTCTAAAGGAAGTAGAAAATAATCATCCTGAAGAATCAGAATAATCTGATTCTTCTTTTTTAAACTTATAATAACCCGAATTACGGATAAGAAAACCGCTTGAAAAAAAGATGGTTAGAGCCATTTAGAAAGTTACTACACAAACCAAAGACTCTAACCACCATGTTTGATTTTACAGAAATCTTCTGTGTTATTG